>JBJKSV010000030.1:0-9635 GCA_046703605.1 Limisphaerales bacterium | reverse complement strand
CTTCAGCAATCTCCGGCTTGAAAAGGGTGGTCTGTTTTCGGTCATAGACCTTGAATCCATAACGCGCATAAACGGCCTCCGGTCGCCGGTGCGCGTGAGTGAAAAAGGCGCCGTAGCAGTTCTTGATCCCGACCTGGCGCAGCCTTTGCTCGTACACCCGCCAAAGCCGGGGGGGAATGCCGCGGCCTCGAAACCGTTTATCGATGTCCCAATGCAAGTGGGCGGCGTTGGCCGGGTGTTTTGGCTGTTCGCGCAGACCGGAGGTGAGCAGCCAGCGGACAAAGCGCCCGCTGCGCGGGTGGGCGGCGTAACGCCCGGTCAGGAGCTTGAAAATCATCTTGGTGGCTGTTTTGAAGCCGTAGCGCATCAAGGCCAATTCGAAATGGCGGCTAACAGCGCCGAGAAGGTAACCGGCGACTCGTCCGTCCACTTCGGCGATGAAGGCGCAATCCGGCTCATGCTCCAAATAGGCATTGGTGAACAGGTCGGCAAACAGTTCCCGGTCCTGGAAGACCGAATCGATCGGGTCTCCCAGAAAACCGGTCTCACAGCAGAGTTGGCGGACGGCGGCACGGTCACTCGGGCAGTACGCCCGGATGCGCACCGTCTTGTCCACGCAGACTGCATGATGGTTGATAGGAAATTCGTCGAGCACTCCAGAAACAGCCGCCGCTCCGGCGTTTTCGCCGTCCAAGAGCCGTAGAGCCATCGTATTGTTCTTCACCCTCATCCTCTCTGATGTTTTCGCCAACTCTTGCGGACCCGGCAGATCCAACACAAAGAAGCTGCCTTTTGTCAATATCGCCCATGATCAAACTTTTTCCAAATGCAAAGGAGAAATGCCCTTCTGGAGGGGCGCATTCCGGCAGTACCCCCACCGCGATGCCAGGCAACACTCGAAATCAGAAGCTCGAAGTTCGGGAAAATCTCAAACGCGGCAAAAGCAAGTGTTTAAAACTGGCGGCGTCACGGGGGACCACGAAATACCCGGAATACGGGAAAAAGGAGGCCATGGATCCCGGGGTTGCCGTGTGGACTCAGCGGGAGTATTGCCTCTTCGCCTTCTTCTCTTTTTCGCTCTTTTCGCTTATTAGGTGGCCCGTCAATTCGGTTTTGGTCATTGCCGTTTTTGGATTTCGGAGCTGTTTCAAATTCGCGTGGTTGGCGTCCGGCAACAGCGGCCTCAGTGGACAAGCCGTGCAGAGCGGATTGCTGTTTCGGCAGAAATGCTTGCCGGCCATTACGATCTGGGCATGGTAATCCTGCCAATAGTCGAGGCGCTCGTTCGAAGGTTTTTCATTCAGAGCAGTCTCGCACAGTCGCTGCAACTGGTGGTAGTCAGCCTCCCGTTCGCCCCAACCATGCCGATGGAAGATCCGCTTGGTGTAGGCGTCGATAACGAACCGGTGATGCCCCCCGGCATAGAGGAGCATGCTGTCGGCCGTTTCCGGCCCGATGCCGCTGATAGCCAGCAAGCGCTCCCGCACCGCCTCCGTCTCCCCGGCAAAGAGGCGTTCGAGGCTCGCCTCATATTCCTGGACCAACACGCGCAGGAACGAACGCAACCGCCGGGCCTTGATGTTGAAATAGCCGGTCGGGCGGAGCAGTTCCGCCAGTTCCGATTCGGACAGGGCAAAGAGCTTTGCCGGTTCAAGCACGCGGCACATCTTCAAATTGCGGATGGCGCGCTCCACGTTGTTCCAGCTTGTGTTCTGTGTTAGAATCGCCCCGACACATACTTCAAAAGGGGTCTCGCCCGGCCACCAGCGCTGGTGTCCAAAACGCACGCGCAGCAATTCGTAAGCCTTGCGCAGGTCGAGTTGAAGCCGCGCATCCCGCGCGAGAGACCGCTTCCGCATCGAATAGGCTTAGCCCGAACGCCGGCTTGGGGCAAGGCCGGACCTGCGAGCCGTTGGGGTCAAATCTCAACTCTTCGTTGCATCCAGGGGGCGGTTGGCTAGATTAGGGCCAACAATGCTGGGTTCACTCGTTCCAAAATGGCTGAACTTCCACTATTGGGTGGGCAGTCCGTTGGTGCTGCTTTTTACGCTCTTCCAGTTATGGATGTTCATTGATGCGATGCGACGCCGGGAATGGCTTTGGGCTCTGTTCATTTTCTTTGGATTCGCTTTTGCCGCCCTGCTCTATTTCTTCATGGTCTATCGTGCCGCCCCTTCCTCGACCCGCGGCTTCGAACTGCCCGGCGCCGCCGACCGCCGGCGCATCCGTGAGCTGCAGGCCCAGATCCACCACCTCGACAAGCCCCATCACTATTTTCAACTTGGCGACATCTACTTCCAGCAGGGCAAGCTGGACAAGGCCGAGACCTGCTACCGCGCCGCTTTGGAGCGTGACCCTTCCGACATCGACACGCGCGCGCACTTGGGCCAATGTCTGCTCCGCCAGCAAAAAGCCGCCGAGGCCCGCCCTTTGCTGGAGGGCGTAGTGGCTGAAAATCCCAAACACGACTATGGCTACTCGCAAATGGCCCTGGCCGAAACCCTGGCCGATTTGGGAGAGATCGACTCCGCTATGAGCGTCTGGAAGGTGGTGACCGCCAACCATTCCTATCCGCGCGCTAAAGTCCAATTAGCGCAGCTTTACCTGGCCAAAGGCCAGAACGAGCTTGCCCGCGCCGAAATCCACGACGTGCTGGCCGACGACGTCCATGCCCCGGCCTTCCAGCGCCGGCGCGACCGGCTCTGGATCAGCCGTGCTCGAAGCTTGCGGCGGCGAATACCCCGCTAAGAGCGTGTTTGGAAATGCCACATTCCTGGTAGCAGCCGACCCCAGGAGGCTCCAATCCAATGGGAGAACCACGCAAGAATGGAGCCTCCTGGCGTCGGCTGCTACATTTTGAACACGCTCTAAGGCAGGGCGGGCGCCCCGTGGGCACCGGGCCTTTGTCTAAAGGTGGGCCGGGCACAGAGGATAGCGCGCCCCCTACCCCAGGGGTAACCCGCACTTCCACGGTTCTAGGAGCGGGCCTGCGCCTGATTATCCCTGGGGTGTGGTGTAACACGTTCGAGTCTAAGAAGGAAGCCAAATTTTCTGGTGATTTACATTCCCCGCGGCCGCTGGTACAAGAAAAGCATGCCGAGTGATGCTGTTGTTTGGAAGGGCTTGACCCAGCGGGGAAGGCTGGTTCTGATAGCCGGCCCGTGCGTGATCGAGAGCGAAGAGCTTTGCCTGAGGGTCGCATCGAGCCTTCGCAAGACCTGTGAGCGCCTCGGAGTCTATTATGTGTTCAAGGCCAGTTACGATAAGGCCAACCGCACCTCGGCGAAGTCCTTTCGCGGGCCAGGACTCGAGGAAGGCTTAAAGATATTGGCGAAGGTGCGGACGAACGTGGGTGCGCCCGTCCTCACGGATGTCCATTCGGAGGCCCAGGCGGTTCGAGCGGGAGAAGTGGCTGATGTGCTGCAAATCCCCGCGTTTCTGTGCCGGCAAACCGACCTGATAAGCGCCGCAGTCAAGACAGGCCGCATCATCAATATCAAAAAAGGCCAGTTCCTCTCTCCGGAGGAAATGGGCCAGGTGGCCCAAAAGGCCAAGAGCGCGGGCGGCAAACGACTGCTCTTGACCGAGCGCGGAACGACCTTCGGCTACCACAACCTGGTGGCCGATATGCGCTCGATCCCCATCCTGCGACGCTTCGGATTCCCGGTCATCTTTGATGCCACCCATTCGGTTCAGCTTCCGGGCGGGCAAGGCAACAAGTCTGGAGGCCAGCGCGAATTTGCGCCGGTGCTGGCGCGCAGCGCCCTGGCCGCCGGCGCCGATGGACTGTTCATCGAAACCCATCCGGACCCGGAGCGGGCCTTGAGCGACGGGCCCAACTCGATCCCGCTTGGGGAAATGGCCAAACTCTTGCCGGCGCTGCTCAGGGTCTTTGCCGCGGTCCATTCAGGCAGGGGCCTTGAGCGATGAACAATGACTATCTGCCGTCTGCCATGGATTGCGCGTGGCAGAGAGGACTGGCGGTTAATTGGGAATTGAGAATTAAGAATTGAGAATTGTAAATTGATGACGCCCCGCCACCTTAGCATATCTTTGCGCGCTGCCGCTTTCTTTCTCTTCCTTGCCGGTGGGTTGGTGCCAGCCCAGGAAGACCTTGTATTTAAGAATTATCTTTATTGTCCGGGCCATTTCCCCCCGCCCTATGAACGGCAGATGCAATCGCTGCTCCGGGGTGGAGAGGCCCGGCCAATGCCAGGAGAGCGTTTCCGGTGCAGTGCCGGGGTGGAGTTGGAGACTTTCCTTAAGACCGGCGAGACGAATCTCGTAGTCCAGACGCCGGAATGCACCGTTGACCAGCGCAACAAGGCGGTCAGCGCTTCGGGAGCGCTCAAGGTCCAAAGCGCCGGGGGCAGATTCGTGATCGAGGGAACCGGATTTCTGTGGCGGCAGACCAATTCCAGCCTGGTGATCTCCAATGATGTCCATACCGTCGTTCAGCCGGATATGCTTGCGTCCGCCTCGACGAACCGAACCCTTCAGGGCTCCGCTGAAGGCGCCGCGGAGCCGGTCACGATTTTCTCGCGGCGCTTTGAATACGGGGCCGATTCGGGCTTGGGCGTTTATAGCGGGAATGTGCGGGTTTCAGGCAAGAATCTCGGCCTGGAGAGCGGAGTCTTGGAGATCAAGGTGCCGTACAAACAGGGCCAGGTGCGGCGCATCACGGCCAAACAGGATGTGAGGATCGACTACGGAGGAATTCGAGGGCTGGGGAGCGTGCAAGCCACTGGCGGCGAGGCCGATTACCTGACGGCGACCGGTCTCATCACGTTGACGGGCAAGCCGGCCTGGCGCGCGGGCCAACGCGAGGGACGCGGCGATACGCTGGTCATTGACCAAACGAACAAGGTCTTCCGCTCCGAAGGCCACGCCTGGCTGAGAATGCCCGGTCAGAGCGCGCGTGAGTCCGGCTTTTTCGGCCAGTTCCACCCCCCTCCTTCGGGAAGCGGCCCGACCAATGAGTTCATCGAGGTGTCGAGCGACCGTTATGAGGTCTGGACGAATTCCGCTCTCTTCGCCGGCCATGTGCAAATCAACCACCGAGTCGGAGGCATGCTCGAGGGCAAAATGACCTGCGGAACGCTCGACCTGAGTTTCTCGGGCACAAACCAATTGCGCAGCATGGCTGCCGAGAGAGACGTGGTCATTCGACAATTCGAGAAGGAAACCGAGAGACGGTTTACGGGCGGACGGCTCGATTTTGACGCCGCCACAGGATTGCTGACGCTCAGGTACCATCCCACCTGGCGTGTCGGCGACCGTGAGGGCAAAGGCGATGTGATGGAGGCCAACGTCCGCCAGGATGTGACCACTGTGCGGGGTCATGCCTGGATGCGCCTGCCGGCGCGCGAGCTCAGACAGTCGGCCCCCCTTCCCACGCCCGGCGCACCGGGTCCGAAGCCGGCGACGAATCAGTTCGCGCAGGTCTTTTGCCAGGAATATAGGGTCACGCGCTCCAACGCTCTATTCAGCGGCGGCGTGCGCATCGAGCATCCACAAATGACCTGGACTTCCCCGTCGATAAGTGTTCAATTTCCACCCGGCGGCGGACGGGCAGACCGGATGGTCGCCGAACCGCAAGTCGATTTCTACGTCATCAACCAGGGCAAGACGGTTCACGGCATCGGCCAGAAGGCCGTTTATACCTACAGCGTCAGCTCCAGCGCGACCAATGAACTGATGCAACTGCTCGGCAACCCGGCCACATTGGAAGTCACCAACACGGGCGCCATTCTGCAAAACCAGGTGCTGATTTGGGACCTCATCAACGACAAGATGTTTGTTCCGCCCGGCTACCACATCTACGTCCCGCAGCAACCGGCCGCGGTCACAAACCACCTCTTTGGAAACTGAGACTTTTTCGATGCTCCCTCTAGAATCCACCGCCTCATCCCCCACTCAAACCAACGGACTGCTGCTGGAGACAGAGCACTTGGTCAAGCAATACCGCCACCGGCGCGTGGTTAATCGGGTTTCCATCACGGTGGCGCCGGGTGAAATCGTGGGGCTGCTCGGTCCCAATGGGGCCGGCAAGACCACGACCTTTAACATGGTGGTGGGAGTCGTCAAACCGACCGAGGGCGCCGTCCGATTTCGGCAGCAGGAGATTACCGGGCTGGCGATGCACAAACGCGCCCGGCTGGGCATTGGCTACCTGACGCAGGAGCCCTCTATCTTCCGCAAGCTGACCGTTGAGCAGAATATCCTGGCCATCCTGGAGACGTGCAAGATGAAGCGACAGGAACGCCTGACCCGGCTCAAATACCTCCTCGATGAACTCGACATGGGCCGACTGGCCAAGAGCAAGGCCTATACCCTGAGCGGGGGCGAGAAGCGGCGGCTGGAAATTACCCGCGCGCTGGTCACCAGCCCGAAATTGTTGTTGCTGGACGAGCCCTTCAGCGGGATCGACCCCATCGCCGTCTATGAAGTGCAGAAGATCATCCGCCGGCTCAGGGAGCGCGGCCTGGGGGTTCTCATCACCGACCACAATGTGCGCGAGACCCTGAAGTTGGTGGATCGCGCCTATTTGATCCACCGGGGCGAAGTCGTCTATGAAGGCAGCGCGGAACGCTTAGTGAACGACCCCAAAGCCCGCGAAATCTATCTCGGCCCGGAATTTAACCTCTAACCAAAACCTATGCCTCGTGATTCGGTAACCGTCGAGCAGCTTTATACTGAAAGCGGCGCCCGCTTGCAGCTCAAGCTTCTTTCCGATGAAAAAACCCTCAAGCGGATTATCCGCGAGCCGACCGTGAACCGGCCCGGTTTGGTTCTCTCCGGCTTCACGCGTTATTTCGCCTTCCGGCGAGTGCAGGTCATCGGCAATGCGGAGGCCTTCTTTCTCAAATCGCTTTCAGAAGAGGAGCGGGCGCGGCGGTACGAGTTGCTTTTCTCCTTCAAAGTCCCTTGCGTTGTCTTTTCTCGGAGTCTCTCTCCGGACAAGGCATTCCTGAAGGCCGCCGAGCAGGCAAAGGTGCCCATCTTCCGGTGTCCCCTTGTGACGATGAAGTTCATCAACCTGGCGACGCTGGCCTTGGAATTGATGTTCGCCCCGCGCGGCATTGAGATGGGCAGCATGGTCGATATCCTCGGTGTTGGCGTGATTCTCAGAGGCGAAAGCGGCATTGGCAAGAGCGAGAGCGTCCTGGCGCTGATCGAGCGGGGCTACAGCCTGGTCTCGGACGATATTACGCGGGTGACGCTGATAGACGGGCGCGAAGTTATCGGAACCAGCGCCGAAGTCACCCGCAACCATATGGAGGTGCGGGGCATTGGCATTGTGGATGTCGCCGCCATGTTCGGCGTCCGAAGCATCCGCAAAGACAAGCGAGTGGACCTGGTGATCACCTTGAAATCCTGGAACGAGGTCGAAGACGTGGATCGTTTGGGCATGGAACAGCAATACGTCAAAATCCTCGGCATCGACATCCCTCATATCGTCATTCCCGTCCGGCCGGGCCGCGACCTGGCCCGCCTCATCGAGGTCGCCGCCTTCCAGGCCAAACTCAAATCCGCCGGTTACAACCCCGCCAAGGAATTCAACGACCGCCTCATCGAGAGGATGAAGATCGCCGCGGCCCCTCCCAAGTGAGAGAGAACCGCTAGACCCGGAGCGTGGCGCGAAAGCCCCTGCCGCTGTAGTAAGATTCCGCGCCGTTGTGATAAAAGAAGACCCGGCCGAATCGGCGATCACCAAAGAGAGCGCCGCCGAGTTTTCTCATATCGGCGGGCGTACTTATCCAGCTCGAGGACTTCGTATCGAACTCGCCGAGCTTTTGCAGCTCTTGATATTGTTGCTCCGTTAAAAGCTCAACGCCCATGGCCGCCGCCATCTCAGCCGCGCTGCTTTTCGGCTTGTGTTCTTTCCGGGACTTCAGCGCTTCGCCGTCGTAGCAAAGACTGGTGCGGCCTTTTGGACTTTCCGCCGAACAATCAAAGAAGGTGTATTGGTCTGCCTTCTTGTCATGGCCAACGACATCCGGTTCGCCGCCGGTCCGTTCCATTTCGTTGAGCGACCACAGCTTTTCGGGATTCGTTTCGAGCCTTGCTTGAACTTTGCTCCATTCAAGCCCTGGATGGCGGTGCCGGTTCTTCTCGAAACGGGCCTTCAATGTTCCGAGCAGTTCCTCACGTTGTTTGAGCGAGAGCTCCATTTGAGTGCCTTTGACGTTGATCATATTCGACATCGTAGCGAGGCTGGCCGCTCAACCGAGTCCGCTCCGAAAACAGACTCAGATCTTTGTCCGTGAGCCGCTTCATCCTGCGCATAATCGCTGACTGTATAAGAGCCGAATATTGTTGCGCAAACAGCAAAAAATGATTATCTTGCGCCCAGCAAACAAAGACTGGTAATGGCAAACGATTGCAGAATTCTGATCGCGGAGGATGACGAGAACGACCGATTTCTGCTCGATCACGCGTTTCGAAAAGCGGGAGTCGGCATACCGGTTCATTTTGTGGAAGATGGACAGGAGGCGGTGGAGTACATCGAATCGTGCAGCGGCCCGGGTGCGGGTCCTGGCGGCACCGCGCCTGAACTGCTCTTGCTCGATCTGAAGATGCCACGGCTGGATGGATTTCAGGTCTTGGAATGGCTTCGTGGGAACCCCGTTCACAGAGAGATGGTTGTTATCGCATTCACTTCGTCGAGCCACCCGGAGGACATGAAGCGTGCGCGGGAACTTGGGGCGGATGCCTACGCCATCAAGCCGAATGGGCTGGCAGGATACGTCCAATTCGCCCGGGGCCTCGAAGCTCAGATGGCGGAGTTGCGGCGGGCTCGCGCCTTGGTGTGCTAGCGGGCCTGCTTAGGTTGCTTGAGATTGCGTATGGGATGATCACCTACCAATAGAAGGCTTGTTCTTTGCTCCAGAGTGGGGAAAAATTGGAGCTTACTCCGCATGGAACCATTGCGCCAAAGCTTTGCACGCCAACGCCGTAATTGGCTGCTGTCCCGGAAACTCTCGATTAACCGATGCGGATGCTATGCCTTTCTATGCAGCGTGCTGTTCGTAAGCGCGCGCTCCGGGGCGGAAGAAACGAACCTGCTCACTACCCCTTCCGAGTTCAAGCGGCTGAGCCTGGATGATTTGCTTAACCTGAATGTCACGACGGTGTCTCGAACCCCCGAGCCGGCCAGCCGAGCGGCCGCAGCCATCGAAGTTATCACGCCGGATGAAATTGAGCGTTCCGGGGCGATGACAGTGCCGGACGCGCTGCGGCTGGTGCCGGGCATTCAAGTGTCGCGTTTCAGTGGAAGCTCTTATGCCGTCGGGAGCAGGGGGTTCACCAGTCTGGCGGCGGATAAGCTGCAGGTCATGCAAGACGGGCGCGTCCTTTACAGCCCTCTTTTCTCTGGGGTTTTTTGGGACGCCTACTCGATCATGCTCGAAGACATCGACCGGATCGAGGACGTTCGCGGGCCGGGCGCCACAATGTGGGGGGCCAACGCAGTCAACGGCGTGATCAACATCATCACCAAAGATGCCCGAGACACACAGGGGATTCTGACCACAGCCGGAGGCGGGACCGAGGAACGTGGTTTCGGGGCCGTCCGGTATGGCGACAAAATCGGCGATGACACCTATTTTCGTGTTTATGGGCAATACCAGGCT
>JBJKSV010000029.1:0-5103 GCA_046703605.1 Limisphaerales bacterium | reverse complement strand
AGCCGCCACCGGCTAAGTGAGTACCAGGGTGACCTCTGGGATTCGGGCGTTGTTGCCTCGGATCAGTCAGTGAACGTCCCCTACGCCGGGCGCCCCTTGGAGTCCGGAGAGCAGTGCTTCTGGAAGGTGCGGGTCAAGGATGAGCGGGGCGAGTGGTCGGGCTGGAGCAGACCGGCGCGATGGACAATGGGGTTGCTCAAGCCGAGCGACTGGAAGGCCGAGTGGATTGGCACCGGCGAGACATTCACCAAACCCTCCGGCTCTCCGCCCAACAATACCATGCCCGATCCATGGTTTCGCAAGAGCTTCACCCTCCCCTCGAAACCTGATTATGCCGTGGCTTACGTCGCCTCGATTGGCTATCACGAACTCTATGTAAATGGCCGCAAGGTCACCAAAGACATTCTGGAGCCCTGCACAACCGATTACCGTCATCGCGCCCGTTACATGACTTATGAAATCGCCCGGTTCCTGAAGCCCGGCACGAACGTCATCGGTCTCTGGCTGGGCGTTTCCTGGTCGATTTTCCCGGAGTTTCAAACCAATGATCGCCCGCGAGCGCCCATTGTCCTGGCGCAAGCCAATATCGATCTTCCCGGTGGCCAAAAGGTGCAAATCGCCACTGACTCAACCTGGAAGACCCATCCAAGCCCAAACACGCTCCTTGGCGTTTGGAACTTTATGAACTTTGGCGGCGAACTGTATGACGCCCGGCACGAAATTCCCAACTGGTGCCAGGCAGACCTCGATGACTCGGATTGGAAGCAGGCCGCGGTCTTTCATCCACGTCTGATTATCTCCGCGGTGAAGACGCAGCCGAACCGGCTCGAAACCGAGATGAAGCCGGTCTCCATTAATGAAACCGACGACGGCGCTTGCCGGATCGACATGGGCAGGAACTATGCCGGCTGGTTCCAGATGGAGTTGAAGGGAGAACCCGGCCAGCGCATCGACTTCCAGTTCTCCGAGCGCGAGAACAAAGCGATGACCCACAACCTCCACAGCGCCTACATCCTGGGGCCGAGCGGCAAGGGCACGTTCCGCAACCACTTCAACTACGGCGTGGGCCGCTGGATCAAGGTCATCGGCCTGAAGTACAAGCCGTCGTTAAGACAAATAAAGGGCTGGCTGGTCAGGACCGATTACAAACGGGCCGGCGGCTTCGAGTGCGACCAGCCTTTGCTCAATCAGATTTACAATACAACGCTCTGGACATTCGAAAACCTGAGCCTGGGCAGCTACGTAGTGGATTGCCCGCAGCGCGAGCGCATGGGCTACGGCGGCGATGCCCACTCGACGACCCCCACCGCCCTCGACAACTACCAACTCGGCGCCTTCTACACCAAGTGGAGCGAGGATTGGCGCGACGTGCAGGAACCGGACGGCAATCTCCCTTATACCGCGCCGACCTATTGGGGCGGCGGCGGCCCCGCCTGGAGCGGCTTCTGCATCACATTGCCCTGGGAGATGTACCGCCATTACGGCGACACCCGGATTCTGAGCCAGAACTTCCCGACGATGCAGCGGTGGCTGGCTTTTCTCGACACCAAATCCAAAAACAACATGCTGGTGCGTTGGGGCGGCGAGTGGGATTTTCTCGGCGACTGGCTCTGGCCCGGCGCCAAAGGCGTCAATGGCGGCACGCGCGAAACGCTGTTCTTCAACAATTGTTATTGGATCTATAATTTGAGGACCGCGGCGAAAATCGCGGACATCCTGGGCAAGACAGACCAGGCCGAGGCCTATCGCCAGCGCGCGGAAGCGGTCCGCAGGGCGGTCCACGCCGCCTTCTACAACATCACCGACCATACTTACGTGAACAGTTTCCCGGCTTACCTGGCCATCGCTTTGCTGGAACATGTCCCCCCGGAAAATCTGAGGGCAACCATCTGGAAGCGGCTCGAACACGAAATCCTGGTTACTTACAAGGGCCATATCCATGCCGGCATTACGGGCGGCGCCTTCCTGCTCAAGACCCTGATCAAGTACCATCGCAACGATCTCATCGACGCCATGGCCAGCAAGACCGATTATCCCAGTTGGGGCGATATGCTGCGCCGGGGCGAGACAACCTTCTGCGAGGACTGGGAGTGCAACCTGTCTTGCTGCCACAGCTCTTACCTTTACATAGGCAGTTGGTTCATCGAAGGGCTGGGCGGCATCCGCCTCCCGCATGCCGGCTTCAAGCACTTTGTCCTGGAACCGTGGATTGGAGGGCGCGGTGGCCCTCATCATGTCAAGGCGCATTATGACTCGCTTTATGGCCGCATTGCCACCGACTGGACTCTTGCCGATGGCAAACTGCGCCTGCGCGTGACCGTCCCGCCAAACACGGACGCCCAATTGCGGCTCCATGATATCGACCCGAATTCCATCCGCGAAAGTGGCAAGCCCCTCGGCGAGTCGCAGGGCGCGGCCATGGTCTCCGGCGATGGCAACACCCCGATCCTGGAGCTTCAGCCCGGCCACTATGATTTTGAGGCCCCGTTCGTAAACCCGGCCGAGTAAGAGGAAGCAGAGGCTCGTTGCCTCGTCTCCTACAGTGGACACAGGTTTGGGCCAGGCTCTAAATAAACTCGTTGATCAGGTTCTCCAGGAATTCCTGTCGCCCGCTCGCATTGGTCTTGATATCGCCCTTTTTGAGCATGTACTGCTCCAACTCCTTAAAGGTGGATTTTCCCGACTCGACCTTGGCGCCGATGCCCTCATCCCACGAGCTATAGCGTTCCTTCACAAACTCGGCCAACCGCCCGTCCTTGCGGATGGCCGCCGCGGTCTTCAGCCCGCGCGCAAAGGCGTCCATGCCGCCGATATGAGCATAGAACAGGTCCACTGGTTCGAAACTCTCGCGCCGCACCTTGGCGTCGAAGTTAAGGCCGCCGGTGGTGAGGCCGCCCATGCCCAGGAGGCAGAGCATGATCTGAGTCGTGAGATAAATATCGGTTGGGAATTGGTCGGTGTCCCAGCCCAGCAACATGTCGCCCGTGTTGGCATCGACTGAGCCGAGGGCGCCGGCCGCGATGGCGACTTCCATCTCGTGCTGCATGGTGTGCCCGGCCAGGGTGGCGTGGTTGGTCTCCAGGTTGAGCTTGAAATCGTCCAGCAAATCGTATTCGCGCAGGAAGTTGAGGCAGGCCGCCGCATCGGAATCGTACTGGTGCTTTGTAGGTTCCTTCGGCTTTGGCTCGATGTAAAACTGGCCTTCGAAGCCGATCTGCTTCTTGTGGTCCACGGCCATGTGCAGGAATTTGCCCAGGTGCTCCATCTCGCGCTTGAGGTCCGTGTTGAGCAGCGTGCTGTAGCCCTCGCGTCCGCCCCAGAACACGTAGCCTGCCCCGCCCAGCGTATGGGTCACCTCGATGGCCTTCTTGACCTGCGCGGCGGCGTAGGCAAACACGTCCGCGTTGCAACTGGTCGCCGCCCCGTGGGCGAAGCGGGGATGGGCAAAGAGGCAGGCTGTGCCCCAAAGCAACCGCACGCCGGTGCGCTTCTGTTCGGCCTTGAGCACCTTGGCAATGGCATCCAGGTTCTTGTTTGTCTCTCGCAGGGTCTTCCCTTCGGGCGCAACATCCCGGTCATGAAAGGCGTAAAACGGCGCGCCCAACTTCTCCAGGAACTCGAACGCGACCCGGACGCGCCTCTCGGCCATCTGCATCGAGTTGGTGCCGTCTTCCCACGGGCGCACGGCAGTTCCCACGCCGAACATATCGGATAACTGGCCGCGGATGGTATGCCAATAGGTGACGGAGAACCGGAGGTGGTCCTTCATCGGCTTGCCCTCGACCAACTCGTCGGGGTTGTAGTGCCTGAAGGCCAGCGGGTTCTTGGAGGAAGGACCTTCGTATTGAATTTTGGAGACGCCTGGAAAGAATTCTTTAGACTGGGTTTTCATCGTCAATTTAGATCGGCCCTAGATTAGCGGCGGCGCCTTTCTTGGGCAAGCGGCGATTCGAAGGCGAGGAAGGGACTACGGGCTGGTGTATCGGCGGGACGTGCTGGAAGCGGCGCGATTGAAATTCGGACGCGTCTGGCCCGTCCGATGGCCAATCACAAACCTAAATCTCTCAGTCCAAGGCCCTCTAATGGGTCTGGCTCACGGCTCGTTCAAGCTCTGTTCGTAAACCTCGTTGCGCATGTATTTCGTTCCCAGCGCTTCAGCCAGCGGGTCGGCCGGCGCCGCCGAGAAACCCAGGTGCAGATGCCGCCGCCAGCCTTCGGCGTGTTTAAACGTCCCGGACATACGCCCCACCTCTAGCGACATATCCTCCATCGAAAGGAGGTACGAGTTCACTCCCTGGCTGACATCCAGCCAATGGTGCTGGCTGGCGTGCGCCGCCAGGGCCGCATGCTTGGTCTTATGCGCCAAACCAGTGTCCACAAAAGCCTCCGGAACGACCCGCCGCCGCATCCCGTCTCGCAGCCCGTAAGGCATGGCGTGATAGACCGTTACCTCGCCTTCAACGGCAGGGCGCTCGGGAGCGGTCTCAAAGTTGGGCATTCCCCGCGCAAAGGCCGCCGTCACCGCCAACCGGCTCGTGTTGGTATGGTCCTCCATGTAGTCTTCGGGCGAATGGGTCAGGACGATAGAAGGCTGCGTGTGCCGGATGACGGCCGCCACCGCGCGGAGCAATGGCAGATTATAGAAGATTTCCAGATCATCCGTCAGGCTGGGGTGAAAAACTGCCCCGAGAATTCCCGCTGCGGTCCGCGCTTCGGTGTTTCGGATCTGGCGGGTGGCCGCGCCGTTGTATCGGACGCTGCCGCAGTTGCCGCTGGCCAGGGTCAGGTAATGTGTCTCGAAACCGGCTTCTTTGAGAAGCAGGAGGGTTCCCGCCATGAGAAACTCGATGTCGTCAGGATGCGCGCCAATGGCAATCGCGACCTTGCCGGCTTTTGGTGGCGGGCGGGTGTGGCTCGAACTGGCTTTGGAGTGCGTCTTTTTCTTTTGCACAGCTCTCTAGGGCGAATCCTTCACACGCGGGTAGGGGGGGGCGTGCTGTGGGCCCCCCCAAAACGGGGGATGGTGGCCGTTGTTGGGTCGGCGGGGGGTGGGGTGGGCGCGCGAACAGCGCGGTGGTGGGGGTTTGGTGCTGGGAAGAAATA
>JBJKSV010000028.1:0-10429 GCA_046703605.1 Limisphaerales bacterium | reverse complement strand
TGCGATGCGGTCGCTGGGCCGTCTGCGGATGAAGTCTTCACTGACTTGCGAGGCGATGTCGTACCGGGATATGCGCTCGCCCGGAGCCCCCATGTCCAGGGCCTCCATCGACCAGGACAAATCCACCACCAACATGATGTCCACCCCGCTGGCCTCCGTCTCGACATGGTCGTTGGCGAACCGCGGCCCGGCCAAGGCCACTATGACCAAGCCAACCGTCAGCAGCCGTAAGAATAACAAGAACCGTCCAGTGGCTGCGCGCGCAGCGCCTCCCGCGGCCCGGACAATATCCGCGCTGGGAAACCGGAGGGCGCCAAATTTCCCTCCGCGTCCGCGCAGGAAGGAATAGACGGGCAGCAGGGCCAGCAGGAACAACACCCACGGATATTGAAATTCGAAGTTGCTGTTCACCGCGCCTCCTTCACCAATTTCGGATCAGCCGCAGCGGGCTGGGCCCCCGCGGGTTGCTTCTGCGTGGCTTCGCGCAAGCTTGCGAGCCTGGCCTCCGCAAGATCAATGATCGCGAGCGCCTCGACAGCGGCATTGAGCGCCGGACCGCTTGGCGCAGGGGCGAATTTCTGCTCATCCCACCGGCGAAACAGCCGGCCGACGGCAGCACATAAATCCAGCCCGATCTGCTCATGACTCTCGATGGCACGGCAGAACTCCGAGGTGGTCATTTGGTCAGGAGGCAAGCTAAAGACCGCAGCGAGGTAGCGCCGGAGGGTTTGCGAGATGGCGCTCAGAACGGCCCCGTCTTCCGGACGCTGGCGCAATTCCTCCAAACGCCGCCGCGCCTCGGCTTCGGGCGGCACGGCGATGACGGGTTTCGGGCGGGTCAGATACCACACCGCGATGCAAGCTGCCGCCAGCACCAACGCGCCGATGAGCAGCACCCAAAAACCGTTGTGCTCCCAAAAGCCAGGCGGGATCTCCCCACGCGGCTTGCCGGGCAGCAGGTTCTCCCCAAGCAGACCGGGACCCTGCGCACCAAGCAGGGAAAGGGGGCCAAAGAGCAAGGCCGCCACGAGGGCTCGTTGGGCGCCGGAACAAACCCTCCTTAGCCTGGCGAGGGGGACCTCAGGTCCTCCTGCCCTTGCTCTTGCTCTTGCTCCTGCTCTTGCTCCTGCTCTTGTTTGGCGACCACTGCTAGCCGGCGGGACCGCAGACCGTATTTCCCGTCTCATTGAACATTTCTCATTGGGCATTGGGCCTTGGGCATTGCCAATGAATAATGCCAGATGCCCCATGCCTAATGAAAAATGCCGCTGCGCGCGCCTCGGATGCAAACCGCTGCGCGTTGGCCTCATACGCACTGAGGTCGCCGTTAGTCTCATCCCCGTCTCCTTCCCCGCCGGGTTTCGAAAAACCATTGGAGGCCCTGGGCAAAAGGCTCGGCCGTGCTGAAGCGCAGGGTATCGACGCCGGCGCGGCGCAGAGCCCGTTCGAGTTCCGCCAGGCGTTCCGTGTTCACCTGAGCATAGCGCGTGCGGACGGCGGGACGGCCCGAATCGACCTCCAGCAACTCGCCGGTTTCGGAATCCTCAACCGTCAATAGCCCGGCCGAAGGCAATTCCTCCTCGCGGGGGTCATGGAGATGCAGGCAGATCAGGTCGTGCCGGGCGTTAGTCAGGCCAATTTCCTGCACGATGTCGCGTCCGGCGCCGCGCTTTGGCGCCGCAGGGCCGAAGCTGTGGAGGAAATCGGTCAGCAGAAAAATGATCGAGCGCCGATGCAGAATATGGTTCAGGAAGGCAAGCGCGGCGGGAATGTCGGTGCCCTTGTGTTTGGGTTCAAAGAAGAGCATCTCGCGAATGAGGCGCAGGATATGGCGCCGTCCTTTGCGGGGAGGGAGGAACAGCTCCATCTGGTCGGTAAACAGGAGCAATCCCACCTTGTCGCTGCTCCGGGCAGCGGAGATGGCCAGGGTGCCGGCAATTTCAGCAGCAAACTCGCGCTTGGAGCGGCGCAATGAGCCAAAGCCCGAGGATGCCGAGACGTCTATGGCGAGGATCATCCCTAACTCGCGCTCCTCGCGGAACCGCTTGACGAAGGGGCGCCCCATCCGGTAGGTGACGTTCCAGTCGATGTCCCGCACTTCATCGCCGGGGATATACTCGCGCAGTTCCTCGAAATCCATGCCCCGGCCTTTGAAGTGGCTCAGGTAAGCCCCCACCATGGTATCATTCACCAACCGGTTGGTGCGCACTTCCACCCGGCGAACGGACTCCAGCAATTCGGCAATGGTCACGGGACGGGAACGGCGTTCAAAATCTTCTTGATGAGGACATCGGTTGTGACCGCTTGCGCCTCGGCTTCGTAGGTCAGGATGATGCGGTGGCGCAAGACATCCGGGGCAATGCTCTTGACGTCCTCGGGCGTGACGTAGGAACGGCCTTGGAGCAGCGCCCAGGCCTTGCCGGCCAGCGTCAGGAAAATCGTCGCCCGAGGTGAGGCGCCGAATTGGATAAAATGTTTCACATCGAGCTTGTAATTCTCCGGCTTGCGCGTGGCGAAGACGATGTGAACGATGTAATCCCGCACCTTTTCATCAACATGGATCTGGTCCACCAGCTTGCGGGTGCGCAGGATTCCATCCAGCGGCACCACCGGTGCCACTTGCGTCTCAGGCGCGGTCAGGGCCATCCGGTCCAGAATCTTTCGCTCCTCCTCGAACGATGGGTAGTCGAGCAACACCTTAAACATGAACCGATCAACCTGCGCTTCCGGCAATGGGTAGGTTCCCTCCTGATCGATGGGGTTCTCGGTTGCCAAGACCAAAAAAGGCGAGGGCAGCGGCATCGTTTCCCCCCCCAGCGTCACTTGCCGCTCTTGCATCGTCTCCAGCAAGGCCGACTGCACTTTGGCGGGCGCCCGATTGATTTCGTCCGCCAGGACAAAGTTCGCGAACACCGGCCCCTTCGTGGCGTGATATTTCCCGTCCTGCGGGTTATAGATCAAGGTGCCGACGATGTCGGCCGGCAGCAGATCCGGGGTGAACTGGATCCGGTGGAAGGAGGCGTGGATGGCTGCCGCCAGAGTCCGCACCGACAGCGTCTTCGCCAGGCCCGGCACCCCTTCCAGTAGAACATGGCCATTGGCCAGCAAGCCGACCAGGAGCCGGTCCACCAGATTGGCCTGGCCTACAATGACCTTGCCAATCTCATCCCTCAGCTTGCTTATCCAAGCCGCCGTCGCCTGAACCTTCTCGTTCAACACTTCGCTCATGTCCCCCGAATCTAGCAGGGTTCGGCGCGGACACAAGACGAGGCTTGAATCCAGAAGCGCCGGGGTTGTTCCTCACTTTTTCAGAGGTAATGCAAGGAGAAGCGGCCGAAAAAGCGCAGCACTGAACCCCAGCGCCCCAGACGAGCCTTGAATCCAGCCTGCCACCCTCCTATGTTCGGCCCCATGAAAAGAATTTCCATTCTGTTAGTCGGACTGGTGCTCGGCGCGGCCCCAATCAGCCGGGGTCAGGATGCGGCCACCCAACAGCGTCTCAACGAGCTTGAGGGCAAGATCGAGAATTTGCTCGAGACCCAGGAGATGCAGCGCAAGCAGATTGCGGACCTCACGCACCAAATCGCCCTCCTCCAGGACCAGCAAAACAAGCCTCAGCCCAATTTCGCTTCCGCGGATGACCTGAAACAGCTCGCCGATGCGGTCCAGGAGGTGGACCGCAAGCGGGTTGAGGACTATAAAAAGATACAAGCCGAGCTGCTCAAGCTGGGAAAGGCCCTGGCCGCGCCGCTGCCGGTTGCGTCTCGGAAATCGACGCGCCACGCCGACGCCGCCGACTCCAGCTCAAACGACGCAAAGACCGGATACTATTACACCGTCCAGAGCGGAGACTACCTCTCTGCTATTGCCAAGGCCTATCGCGACCAGCAGCATCTCAACATCACATGGAAGGATATCGTCAAGGCTAATCCTGGCCTAAATCCCGCCAAACTGCCTGTCGGCAAGAAGATCTTCATCCCGGCGCCCAAGCAGTAGCCCGAAGATGTCATGCCGCCAAGAAAACGGTGACAGTACGGAGGTAGGGCGCGCAGCTTGTCTCTCGGAAAAAAAGCGTTTGACCTGGCGGGGGGGGCCTGCTACTCTCAGTTCGTCATGAACTTGAATCTGGACCTGCTGCTATCGAGCGCGCTGCTGCTGAGCCGCGCGGCAGTGGGGTTTTAGTTCGACGACGCAACTTTATCCGACCCACTGCCGAGCCAGGCAGTGGGTTTTTTGTTGGCCCTGCCGCCCGGCGTCGTGGATAAACAACCGAGAAGATTATGCTCAAAGAACCTTCGACAAAATATCGACCTTTCCCGCCGGTCCACTTGCCCGACCGCCGCTGGCCCAGCCAGGCCCTCACCCGGGCGCCCGCCTGGTGCAGCGTGGACCTCCGCGACGGCAACCAGGCCCTGGCGGTGCCAATGAATGTGGGGCAGAAGCTGGAGTTGTTCCAGACGCTGGTCAAATGCGGCTTCAAGGAAATCGAGGTCGGCTTTCCCTCGGCTTCAAACACCGAGTTCAGGTTCAACCGGCGGCTCATCGAGGAGAACCGCGTGCCGGAGGACGTGTGGCTCCAGGTCCTCGTTCAAGCTCGGGAGGACCTTATCGAGCGCACGATTCAGTCCCTGGCGGGGGCGAAGAAGGCGATCATTCATCTCTACAACTCGACCTCGCCGGCCCAGCGCCGCATCGTCTTCGGCATGTCGAAGCAACAGATCCTCGACCTGGCCGTTCGCGGCGCCACCCTCATCCAGGAGCGGCTCCCGCGCCTCAACGGCGCCGAGGTCAGGCTCCAGTATTCGCCGGAGAGCTTCAGCGCGACCGAAGTTGAGTTCGCCAAAGAAGTCTCTGAGGCGGTCATGGAGGTATGGAAACCGACCCCCGAAAGGAAGATGATCCTCAACCTCCCCGACACCGTCGAGATGGCCATGCCGAATGTTTATGCGGACCAGATTGAATGGATCTGCCGCAACATCAAGAATCGCGACGCCCTGGTTGTCAGCCTCCACACTCACAACGACCGATGCACCGGTGTCGCCGCCACCGAACTGGGATTGCTGGCCGGCGCCGACCGAGTCGAGGGCACGCTCTTTGGCAATGGCGAACGCACCGGCAACCTCGACATCGTTACGGTCGCTCTTAATCTCTACATGCAGGGCATCGACCCCAAACTCGATTTCTCCAACCTCAATGCCGTCCGCGAGGTCTATGAGCGCTGCACCGGCATGGGAGTCCCCCCGCGCCATCCTTACGCCGGCGAACTGGTCTTTACCGCCTTCAGCGGCTCCCACCAGGACGCCATCCGCAAGGGCCTGGCCGAGTGGGGCAGGAACGCCGGGCGCCAGCATTGGGATGTGCCTTACTTGACCATCGATCCCAGAGACTTGGGGCGCGAATACCGCGAGGTGATTCGCGTCAACAGCCAGTCCGGCAAGGGCGGCGTGGCCTACCTGTTGGAAAACGAGTTCAGCATCGAGCTGCCAAAGGAGATGCAGCGCGAGTTCGGCCCCATCGCCAATGATGAAGTGGACCGTCTGGGACGTGAAGTCAGCGCGGCGGAATTGAAGGAGATGTTCTGGCGCGAGTACATCGAGCGGACCTCGCCCTGGCAGCTTCAGCGTTTCGAAACCGCACCCCACGACGGCGTCATCACCTGCAAGGCAACTCTCTTGCGCGATGGCCAGCCGGTTCAGATCTCGGGCAAGGGCAACGGCCCACTCGCCGCCTTGGTCCACGGTTTCGGCGCCGCCGGCGTGCCCAAATTTGAAATCGCGCACTACACCGAGCATTCGCTGGGGGCGGGCGAGGAGGCCATGGCCATTGCCTATATCCAGATCAAACTTGGCAACGGAATGGCGCGCTGGGGCGCTGGAGTCGATACCAACATCGAACTGGCCTCGGTGCGCGCCGTCCTGAGCGCGCTCAACCGTCTGAACCCCTCCCGGTGAAGACCCTATGGCAATCCCAGCCTACGAATGTATATTGTTCTACTCTTATGCCACAGGGATCATCAAAACGTCAGCCGGGCGCTGCCTTCATGAAACCGGTGCAACCGGACGAAAAGCTGGCCCAGATTGTGGGCGGCGACCCCTTGCCGCGCCCGGAGATAACGCGCAAGCAGTGGGCCTATATCCGCGAGCAAAACCTTCAGGACCCGTCCAAGAAAACCCTCATCAATGCTGATGACAAGCTCAAGGCGGTGTTCGATGGCAAAGACCAGGTCACCATGTTCGAGATGACCAAGCTGGTTTCCAGCCACGCCAAGTAGGCCAGGCCTCACGGTGCAACCGGAGCGCGCTCAACGCCGACGCCGCCTCTGTCCGGGGCGGCGAGCCGCGGGCCTTTCCCTTTCCTTCCTGGCCGCCGGGGTCGCCGCTGCCGCTCTTGCCAAACGACTCCTAAACGCGTACACCTACACACACCCGATGCAACTGCCCGCCGTCCACTTCCTTCCCGCTCAACTCGACGAACTCCAGGCCCGCGTCGCTGACTTTGAATCCGCCCTCCGGTACGGACAACCAACCCCGCCTTTGGCCCTAACCGCCGACGAAATCAATATCCTCATCGAAACAAACCCCGGCCTTCAACCCTTCAAAGACAAACTCCGCGTGAGCATCGTCGATGGGCACTTGGAGGGCCTGATCAGCGTCTCTCTGGCCGACATCGGCCTCTCCGTCTTCAAGCATCGGCATCTCCATGGCAGGGCCACCTTTGCGGTCTCCATTCAACAGGGAACCCTGCGTGTTATGGCAGACCAAATCTTTATCAAAGGCAAACCCCTCCCCTCCCTCATCATGCGCCGCATCCGCCAACGCAACCTGGCCGAAAAGGTCAACCAGGACCGCCGCGCCTCCATTGCCTTAGAACAACTTCAGGCCATCGAGGTGAGAGACGGGAAATTGTGGGTGCTCCCGAGAACGGACTGAACCGCGAAGCCCTCGAGAGGCCACGCCTCAGACATATTCTCTTGCAGGCCAGCGGCCTGCCTCGTATCGCCGAACTCCCAACTGGCGGGGGTACTCCCCGATGCGGTTCCTCTCGCACCAAACAGCGGACATTCTCAGGTCACTGGACGGAAGCTGCATACCAGGCAGGAGCCGGCGAGTTTGGTATTCGCTCTCCGTCCCCTCCGGCCCTAACGTAGGGCGACAGCACGGTGACCAACGCCGCGCGATCGCTCTCGATCCGGTCACTCACGATCCAAGCGCCCTCAAATTCGTTCAACCAGCTTTTGCTCAACTGGGCCGGCTTTGCGTCACCGACGCTCGGCTTCACGACCCAGCCGGACAGGCTGGTTCTGGCCTGGAGCGGTTCGTATCAGCTTTACACCTCGACGAATGCATCTGGCCCTTACACTCCGATCTACGGCGCGAGTAGTCCTTACACCAATACCTTCATCGAGCCGCAGCGGTTCTTCCGGCTGGGGAGCGAGCAAACCGGGATGGAAAATGGAGGAGATCCATCTGGTACAAAGCTCTCGGCGCCTTCTTCGAGCCGGAGTCGGGCGAGGCGCGAGCGGCGCCTAATCGCCCGCCGGCACCAATTCGTAGAACGTGGCGCCGGGTTGTGCGGCGGTGTACTGCTCCTGGACAATGTCCACTTTCTGCATTCTGAGCGCCGCGATGAGCCCTCGCTTTGCGTGTTCCACCGCCGGAGCGTGATCGACAGACATCGGCAGTTGAATACCCCGCCACGCGAAGTACCGCCATTGGATCTGTTGCCACACCAGCCGCAATAAGTGGTAGCTTTGTTCCAGCATTGGCGTGTGATAGCGCGCCAGGTTGATGCCCCGGTCAAGCTGCTCGGCGCTTAGTTTCGCGATGGGCTGGCCGTTGATTTTGAGTTGATAGGTTTCAGCCGTCAGTCCGCTAACCCGCAGAGGCTCCCGATCCAACGCGCGATAGAAACCAGAGTACCGAACGATCATGGCCGTACCTGGGCTAGTATAACCCCATTTCACCCGCGGCGCCCCCCAGAACATGGACATGCCTCCGCCCTGGACGGGCGGGAACTGAGGCCAATCGTCGTGCAGGGCGGGAATCGGGAAAGGCAGGCAATGGTCTTGCTGCTTCCAGGAGAGAATTCCATGGCTGGTCTCGACCTGGCTAACCGTCGTATTGACCGCATCGACCACGTCGTCCGCCGCCGCGTCAAGCGCCACGGAGGTGACGGTCGCCGGCGCATTCCAGGCCTGGAGGATGCCCTGGGCCATGACCAGTTCGCCCGCCGCGGATGGATGCACGCGGCCGGGAATCACGTCGTGGGCCAACTTCGGATCTTTGGCCTCCGCCTTTTTCATCACTTCCACCAGC
The DNA here is from genome assembly GCA_046703605.1 of Limisphaerales bacterium. Lineage (GTDB taxonomy): Bacteria > Verrucomicrobiota > Verrucomicrobiia > Limisphaerales > UBA8199 > JAJYHY01. The sequence goes on along the minus strand of JBJKSV010000028.1, from coordinate 2,114 downwards.
GGGCGGTTCAAATCGATACAGGGCAGGCCATGCTCGGAAGCCAGTTGGCGGACGAAGGCCGCGTAACGCAGCAGCACCGCGTTGTAGCCGCCCTCAAACTTCGGCCGTTCGGTGACGTCATCGTAAGGGGAAGGCTCGATGAGCACGATCCGCACGCCGGGCAGGTGCTCCTGCAATGATTGGATGATGTGCTCATAGCCGTTGGTATAAACGTCAAGGATCTTTTCGTCGAATGGCCGGTACTCGGCGTCATTCATGCCCAGCATGATCGTCACCACGTTGGGTTTGAACGGGAAAACGTCGCGCTCCAACCGCTGGTCGATTGGACCCGCCCAGCCGCCCGTGACCCGGTCGCCGCCAACGCCCGAATTGACGAATCTCACGCGCAGGTTGGGAAACCGCGTGCGCACGTAGGTCTCGATGTCCAGGCCATAGAACCGTTGCTCGGTGATGCTATCGCCATAAAAGCAAACATGATCGCCATCCTTCAGATAAAATGAGGATTGGCCGGAGCTGGAGGCGGCGCGAACGGCCCAGGGTGCCAGCGTCAGCCCCAGCAGGACCGCCCAACAGGGCAGATGGGTGAATGTTCGTTTTAGCGCAATAGTTTCGAGCCCAATGAATTTCATAATAGAATGACAGGTCGTTTTTCCGTTTGGTTCTGAACCATAGTTGTCTCGATTCTCCCGCATCGGGAGCCTACCAGTTAGATTTCAAAACCCAATCCGCGTTCAGCTTCTCCCCGGCGGCCGACTAGCCGTGTTGTAAATTCGCAGCTCCACGAACATCTTGCCACGATGTCCGTCGGACAGCTATGGTGGAAACCCTGAAGAGACATTCGACATCCCATCAGCCGCGCCTCGAGCAAAGCCCACCCAAGAATACGCTGCCCTCCTTCTTGCGGGTTCAGGGCGAGGCGATTTTGCTTTCGGTGAAAGTCCTGCCCCGCGCCCCGATCACGTCAATCGGGGAACCGCTGGGCGAGGAGTTGCGCGTCAAAGTCACGGCGCCTCCAGTCGATGCCGCCGCCAACGAAGCTCTCCTTCGCCTCATGGCTGAGACCTTCGGTTGCGCCCGCAGTCAGGTCGAGCTTGTGCGAGGCAGCACCTCACGTCACAAGGTTATCAAGCTCCACGGCCTCTCCGCGGAGAGCGCAATGGCAAGATTGGTGGCAAAGGAACGGTGAAGATGGCACGAGCAAAGCGTTTGAATGAGCGGACGGCTCGCTAGCTGGAATCCCCGACTCTGAAAGACTGATTATCCCCGGCTTTGAACCCCCTTGTTACACTTCTGGAACGCTCCCGGATCGCTGCTCCCTGGTGGTTTCTCGGCCTGTTCGCCGCCTCATCATTCCTGATGATCTGGCGATTGGAAGCGATGACCGAAAGCGGAGTAGAAGGGACGGTGCTTGGGACTTTAGTGATGCCTTATTGCTCCGGCATCGGCAACCTCATCTTTGCCTTGGTAGTCGCCAAAAGAGGCGGTCCCGGCGCCGATGTCCTGACCAATTCCCTGGTGAACAACGTGACCAATCTCACCCTCCTGCTCGGAGCAATCGCCATGTTCTGGGGCATCGACCTGTTGCCCGCCGAAAAGCCGAAACGGAGAAAGAAGTCCAAAAGGGCCAAAGAAAGGGATGCCGAGCCGCAACTCAACCGCCTTTCCCTGCTCCTGACCCTGATGGCTGCCCTGTTCTTCACCGGCGCCCTCTGGGCCTTGGGCCGAGACGGAAAGCTGGACTTTAGCGATGGCCTCGTGCTGGTCGGACTGTTCCTGTTCTGGCAATGCTTTCACGTCTATGAGGTCTTGAAGAAGAACGTGCGGGAGAACAAGTCCTTCAACTGGATGCTGCCCATGGACTTAATGGCCCTGGGAATCGGGGCTTACGGCGTCTATATCAGCACCGAGTGGCTGGTGGATTGGGTCTCAAACAGCCACTCCGGATTTATCAGCGCGGCTCACCTCGGCTGGCTCAGCGGCTGGTTGATGGTGCTGCCCAACGCCCTGCTCGCCTTTTACTATGCCTGGCGCGGCAACCCGGAGGTGGTCTATAGCTCACAAGTTGGAGACGGGCACATCAGCATTCCTCTTTGCATTGGCGTTTTTGCCCTGCT
>JBJKSV010000027.1:0-14960 GCA_046703605.1 Limisphaerales bacterium | reverse complement strand
TCATTTTGGATCAGACGGCCCGAAAACAGGCCGAAGAAGGCCTGAGCCAGGAACGCGCGTTTCGGGAGGCCATTGAGAAATCGGTGCCGGCTGGGATTGCCGCCGTGGACTTGGAAGGCCGTCAGACCTACGTGAATCAGGCTCTATGCGGGATGCTGGGGCGGGACGAGAAAGAACTGGTGGGCGCCCGGCCGCCTTTTGTTTATTGGCCGCCCGAGGAACGAGAGCGTAACAGAGGGATATTCGACGCGACATTGGCCGGCAAAGCCCCGAACGAGGGATTCGAGCTGCGCTTTCAGCGGCGAAACGGAGAACGGTTTTGGGTATCAGTGCTCGCCGCTCCGTTGACCTGTCCGCAAGGGACAAAGCTGGGCTGGGCCGCCACCGTCTTCGATATTACAGAGCGGAAGCGATTGGAGACGGAAGTGTTGGAAATCAGCGAACGCGAGCAGCGGCGGGTAGGGCAGGACTTGCACGACGGTGTGACTCAACACCTCCGCGGCATAGTCTATTTAAGCCACGCTTTGGAACAGGACCTGGCGCGAAGCTGTCCAGCCCAGGCCTCGGCCGCTGCCCGTATTTCGCGCTTGGTGGACGAAGCCATCGTCCAAACCCGCGCTCTGGCCCGCGGGCTGGCTCCCATCAGCCTCAAGGCGGACGGGCTCATGGGCGCTCTGCGGGAGTTAGCGGCCGGCGCCTTGACCATCTATCGCCTCCCATGCCGCTTTCATTGTCCGAGCCCGGTGCTCATCCCGGATCCGGCCAAAACCACGCATCTTTATCGGATTGCACAGGAGGCGATGCAGAACGCCTTGCGCCATGCCCAGGCGAGGCGGTTAACGATTCGCCTGGCTCAGAACAACAGGCAAATCAAGTTGACGGTCAGAGATAACGGCATTGGGCTGCCCGCGAATTGGGACAAATCAGACGGCATGGGATTGAAGATCATGAGTTACCGCGCGGGCGTCATCGGGGCCGAGTTGAAAGTGGAGCGTGCGCAAGTCGGAACGGTGGTGACCTGCATCATGCCGCGGTGAGGATGGGAGATGAACGCACGCAAAGCCATAGCGACTCCGAAACAAAATCCGAGGCCCGTCCAGGCACCCGCACCGATCCCAGACTCGTTGGGTAAGATACGGGTGCTGGTGGTGGATGACCACCCCGTGATGCGGGAAGGACTGGCGCGGGTGATTGAGCGGGAACCAGACCTGCTGGTCTGCGGCCAGGCCGGGAGCATTCCCGAGGGGTTGTCCGTTCTGGAGAAGACGAAGCCGGATTTGGCGATTGTGGACCTATCGCTCGGGGGCCAGAACGCGATCGAGCTGATAAAAGACATTAAGGTCAGGCGCCCGGAGTTGCCAGTCCTGGTGCATTCGATGCACGACGAGTCGGTTTACGCCCAGCGGTCATTGCGGGCTGGGGCAAAGGGTTACATCATGAAGCAGGAGCCGCCGCAGAACCTGGTGCTGGCGATCCGGCATGTGCTGGCCGGAGAAGTTTATCTCAGCCAGAGAATGACGAAGGAAATCTTGCGTCGGACGGCGGGCAACCACGGTGACAAGGGAGCCTTTCCCTTGCAGCAGCTTAGCGATCGCGAGTTCGAGGTTCTTGAGATGCTGGGCCGGGGGCTGGGGACCCGGGAGATCGGCGAGAGGCTTCACCTGAGTCCCAAGACGGTTCAGACCCACCGTGAGAACCTCAAGAGCAAACTGAACCTGAGGGACGCCGCGAGCCTGGTGCGCTTCGCCACACAATGGGCCGAAGCCCAACGCTGATCCCGTTTGGGTTCTCCCGGCTAGAGTCCTGGAAGTTCAAGACACCTTGTAGATCGGACAAAGGAATGGGGACAAGGGAATTCAATCTGAGAGGGGCTTCCTTGGGAGGTCTGAGGCGCCAGCTCGCTAGGACTATCTCCTAGGCGCCCTCATCCACAAGCCGATAGAGAATCGGCAGCAGGCCCGATTGTTCCCCCGAATAGAAACTGCAAGAATCAGCCCATGCTACGGACGGGAAGAGCGCCGAGCCGTGCCTATTTGTTATTATCGTTTTAGTCAGACCAGCGCTGTTGGCGATTCCCGCCCGGGAAACGGATACTATGACAACACTCATTCAGAACAGCCAGACCGGCTATTACCTTCGCGCAGGTGGCGAATGGGTAGTGGACCAAGCGGAGGGACGGGTTTTTGATTCGTCCCTGGCCGCACTCGAATATGTGCTTCATAACCCTACGCGCAATGCGGTCCTGGTCTTGAAGTTCGCGGACCCGGCATACGACATCCGCCTGCATCCCTTTCCAGCGGGCGATTCGCCTGGGCGGCCACTGGCAATGTCCGCCAGCCCGAAGGATGGCGCCACCGGCGAACGTAGCCGAAGGACCTTTCAGCCTCGATTTCCCGCTGGCGACGACCTGAGAATACCCGCCGCGGGAGCGGGCGGTTAACCCTCTCCTGCTGCTATGGGCGACTTATCCGAAGAACGTGTCGAGACCAGGACAAGGAGCGGCTTTGCTCCGGAGGTGCTGCGATGGAATCGGGCGGAACACCACCGGAGGAAGCTTGCCGTCGCGTTGGTCTTCGTGACAGCCGTGGCGGTTTTGGGAACCAGCCTGGCCTTCATGCTCCGCGCCGATCAGGCCTGGCACCTGGCAGTCGCGAGAATGGCCACCGGACGCCTGGTGATGGATCGGCTGGATGAGACGCGTTTCTCACTCGCGGACGCCGAAAGCGCCGCACGTGGATATTTGCTCGCGGGCGAGGCACCGTACCTGGCCCGCTATCGAAAGGCGGTGTCGGAGATAGATTCGAGAGTGGCTGAGCTTCGCGGGTTTGGGGCCAAGGGCCTGCTGCCGCGGGAACAAGTCGCAGGGGTGGCCCAATTCGTCAGGGAAACCCTCGCCGAGCTGGATCGGGCCATCCATGTGCGACAGGAGCGTGGGATGGAAGCCGCCGTCGCCTTGGAGCGAAGCGCCGGCGGCTTGCGGCTCATGGAAGGCACCCGCTCGGGAATCGGACCCCTGCGAGCAGGGGCCCAGGCCGATTTTGCCGAGGCCACAGAACGCGCACACCGTGCCCGGGTGCTGCGCACGGTGATGTATGTGATGGGGGGTCTGCTCAACCTGGCCTGTTTGGCCTGGGCTTCGCAAAGGATCCACCGGCAATTGGATACCATCAGCCGTGGAAAGCAACTGCTGGCCACTACACTCGCCAGTATTGGCGACGGGGTCATTGTGACCGATGCTCAAGGCCAGGTGAGATTTCTCAATGCGGAAGCCGAGCGGTTGACCGGCTGGAATGACTCAGAAGCCGCTGGGGAGCCGTTGCCAAGAGTCTTCAATATCATCAACGAGCGCACACGCGAAGTCGCTGAAAACCCCGTGGCAAAGGCGCTGCGGCTGGGCAGGGCGGTCGGACTGGCTAATCATACCCTGTTGCTCCGCCGGGACGGGAGCGAAATCCCCATTGATGACAGCGCCGCTCCCATCTCCCAACCCGACGGCCCGCTGTTCGGCGTCGTCCTGGTATTCCGGGATTTCACCACCCAAAAGCACGTGGAAGAACAACTCGAAGAGACGGTGCGGGAGCGGACGGCCAAGCTGCGCGAGATGGTGGCCGAATTGGAACATGTCTCCTATGCGATGGTTCATGACATGCGCGCCCCTTTGCGCGCCATGCAGGCGTTTGCCCAAATGCTCAAGGAAGAAGCCGCCCAGAGGCGGACCAAGGAACGTATTGAGCATGCCAACCGCATTATCACAGCCGCGCAGCGGATGGACCGGCTTATTCAGGACGCGCTCACCTATAATAAGGCAGTCCTGGACGAACCGCGTTTGGAGCCGGTCGATCTCTCGAGGCTCCTCTGCGGCCTGGTGAACACGTATCCAAGCCTGGACGCGTCTAACGCCGATATTCAGATCGAGAGCAACCTGCCCATCGTCATCGGCAACGAGGCCCTGTTGACCCAGTGCTTCTCGAATCTGCTGGACAATGCCGTGAAGTTCGTGGCGCCGGGGACCCGGCCCCGAGTCTGCGTTCGCGGCGAGACCCAGGATGGTTTCGCCCGCATTTGGGTGGAGGACAACGGCACCGGCATTCCGCCTATAACCCAAAAGCGGTTGTTCGGTTTGTTCCAGCGCCTGACCACCCAAAGCGAGGGAACAGGCCTTGGCCTGGCAATCGTCCGGAAACTCACTGAACGGATGGGAGGCAGAGTGGGCGCCGAGTCCGAGCCCGGCAAAGGGAGCCGGTTTTGGGTAGAACTGAAGACCGTCGAGCAGATGGATCCCCTCGTCCGGGACCGAGCGCGGGATTATTCCGCAAGCACCGTTGCCTGCTAGCCCGAATATTTCACACGCGGGTAGGGCGCGCAGTCCTCTGCGCGCCGCAACACCGCAGAATGCTGCCGATTGTGGAGACAGCGGCGCGCACGGAGTGACGCGCCCTACCCCAGCGGATCTCATGGGTGGTCCAGTCAAGATGCGCCCCTGCGATTGACATTGACCTGTTGGCGGTGGTTAATGGCGCCCATGACAGTTACATTCCAGGACATCGAGTCGGCAGCCGGGCGCATCCGAGGCCAGGTGTCCGAGACGCCGTGTCCGCAGTCCATCCCCCTTTCCGATGGAGCGGGCATGCAGATTTTCTGCAAGCTGGAGTATTTGCAGCGGACGGGGAGTTTCAAAGAGCGCGGAGCGCGCAACGCCTTGCTCGTGCTCCCGTCCGAGCAGCGCCGCAGGGGAGTCATTGCCGCCTCCGCGGGCAATCACGCCCTTGGAGTCTCCTACCATGCGCAGTTGCTGGGTATCCCCGCCACGGTCGTCATGCCCCGGTTCGCGCCGCTGACCAAAGTGGTGAACTGCAGCCGGTTTGGCGCACGGGTGGTGGTGGAAGGCGCGGACATCGGGGAAGCGAGAAAGCGGGCTGAAGAAATAGCCAGGGCGGAGGGGTTGGCCTACATCAATGGATACGACGACCCGGCTATCATCGCGGGCCAAGGGACCATCGGTCTGGAAATTGCCGGGCAGGTGCCCGACCTCGACGCGGTAATCGTGCCAGTCGGGGGGGGAGGTCTCATTGCCGGGGTGGCCTTGGCCCTCAAGACCCTAAAACCGGGGGTGAAGATCATCGGAGTCGAACCGGGACGGGCGGCCAGCTTCACCGCCGCCCTGGCAGCCGGCGGGCCGGTAGCGATTCAAATGCAGCCCACTTTGGCGGACGGTTTGGCCGTACCGCGCGTGGGTTCGAACGCGTTCGGCATCGCGCGCGAACTGGTGGATCGCATCGTGCTGGTCGGGGAACATGATGTTGCCCTGGCGATTTTGAGGCTCATCGAGCTGGAAAAGGCGGTGGTCGAGGGCGCGGGGGCGGCGCCCTTGGCGGCATGTCTTGCCGGGAAGGTGCCTGAACTGGAGGGCAAGAAGGTCGTGCTGCCATTGTGCGGGGGCAATATCGACCTGACCATGCTTGGCCGGGTCATTGAACGGGGCATGGCCTCTGATGGACGCCTGTGCCGGTTCTCCGCGACGATTAGCGACCGGCCCGGCGGTTTGGCCCGCTTCGCCGCCCTCATTGCCGAGGAAGGGGCGAGCGTTGTTGATGTCTTCCACGACCGGGCCTTCGCGGAAGACGACCTGAACACGGTTATGGTCCATTGCGTGGTTGAGACTCGTGACCTCGAGCACATCCACGCGCTCCGGGACCGGCTCAACCGGGAAGGTTTTCGCGTTTCCGTTGAGCATGGGGCGGGTCATCGCGAGCTTGGCTGAGGCCGGGCACTTGCCCGCGTTGGGCAGGCGTGACGGTGAAGTCCCGCTGGAATGGCCGCTGGGACGGAGGTTGGCGGCAGAGGGCGGTACGACAGGGCTGCGACAATAAAAAGCGCGGGCCCGCATTTTATTGTCGCGGCCAACGAGAAGGCGCCATGGTGCGAGCCAACCAATCGCCCAAATGCCAGTGGCATTGAGTCCAATCGGCGATACGGCCGGTTGCGGATCGGCGCTACGGCTTCCTCACTGGTCGGGGGAAAGTCCCCGGTTTTTCTCATCCCACTTTCCGAAATCCGGTACGTGATGTAGTGTCCCCAATATCTCGGATGCATCACAGGGTTTTATCAGAGGGGCCGGCCAGATTTACCGTCGCCGCGCCACGAATTTCAGGCCTGGTTTTGGTTTGTGCCGTCTGCGGGTTCTTAAATCCGCAAGGTGCGGCAGCTCAAACCGGGGACAATTCCATTCTCTCAGGACCGGTGCCCTCGATTTGGAGCGCCGACATCGGACAGGGGTTTCGGCGAGGCGCCCAGGAAGCAGGATTATCCGTGGGAGCGGGCTTCGGCATGAGGGTGCTCGGCACCCGCCACCTTCACGATTGGGCCTTGGGGGCGGTTCACTATGGGAGGATGCTGACCGGTGTGCTGGCCCCTGACCGATGGTATGGGGGAAACCTCGAATTCATCGGTTCATTGTTCGGGCTGGGGCAATACCGCACGGAGCGCGGATACGCTGTGGGGCTGACCCCGATGCTCCGCTATGATTTCGCCATTGGAAGCCGCGTGGTTCCGTTTTTTGGCGTGGGCGCGGGGGCGACCTTCACCAATATCCGCGGGGGCGACCTGAGCACCGATTTCGAGTTCAACCTCCAGGGCGGAGGAGGCATTGACATCTTCCTGCGGGAAAACCTCGCTCTGTCGTTGGAATACCGCTTCATTCATCTGTCTAACGCCAGTTGGAGCACGCCCAACCTTGGCGTGAACACGAGCAATTTGCTGGTGGGCTTGAGTTGGTTCTTTTGAAAGCCGGGCTAGGCGAGCATCGCCCGCTTTTCGGCCACTGTCTGGTCGAAGAGCTTCTCCAGGCTCGCGTGCGAACCTCGTAGAGCGGTGACCACTGCCTCCGCCCAATTGAGGTACTCTCGCTTGCGGTCCAGGCTCCAGCCCGTGGGGGCAGTCGGCGAGAGATCCCTGAGATTTGAGATTTTATCGGCGAGCCGGATGAGCCGGGCGCGCGGAGAAAGGTCTGGGGCATGAGCCACCTGCCGGCGCTTTCGTTCCGCCTGCGGAAGGGATTTATCGTCGGTCACCTCGCAAACGACCTGGAGGACCTCGCTTCCAAAGAGGGCCTCAAGTTCGTCCGCGGTGGCGTCGGTATCCTCGATGGTGTCGTGGAGGAGTGCGGCCTGAAGGCAGACCACGTCTGTGATCTCGGCCTCCTGGGCCAACAAGGTCGCGACACCAATGGGATGGTTGATATAGGGGGAAGCTTCGGCATCCTTGCGCCGCTGATGCCGATGTTTTCGCGCCGCGAAATGCGCCGCTTGGAGCAAGTCCCGAGCAATGTTCCGCTCATTCGAAACCACGAGTCATGAAGCTGCCACACCCTGGGCTGGCGTCAAGGGAAGGCATGGGTGTTGCCCGGATGCGTGTGCGGATTCCGACCGGGCGCGCAGGGCTCCATGAAAGAGTGAGTTGGATGGCAGGGGTGTTCACCTTCTTGAGAAGAATTTTGAAAATTGTTATGGAAAATCTGGGTTTGTCTGGTAAATTCGCGCACCTTCAGAGGGGGCGGTTGGCTTCCCTGAGAGAAGTGGGTGCAAAGCAGTATCCGGAATACAAGCCAGTTTGAGTTGTGACAGCGAAGAAAAAAGAGATCAATAAGAAGGCGCCTGCGGGTTCTAAACCCCAGGGGGCTGCCACGGCCGCCTCGATTCTGGGTCGTCCGGTGACGGTCAAGAAGAACGGCGACGTTAAGATCAAGCCGGAGTGGGCCAAGTTCTACCAGCGTCTGATCGACTTGCGGGACCAGCTCACGCGACAGATGGACGGGCTGGCCAAGGAATCCGCCCAGGAAATGCCCGGTTACAGCCTTCACATGGCCGACTCCGGCACGGACAACTTCGACCGCGACTTCGCATTGAGCCTGCTGTCGTCCGACCAGGATGCCATCTACGAGATCGAGGAGGCGCTGAAGCGCATCGAGAGGAATACCTACGGCATTTGCGAACTGACCGGCAAACCGATCCCCAAGACCCGCCTGGAGGCGATCCCGTGGACGCGTTTCACCGTACAGGCCCAGGCCCAGCTTGAACGGGAAGGGGCGTTGCGCCAACGCCGTCTCGGTTCCTTGGGCACCATCGATTCCATCGGGCTGGCCGAGGTCGAAAGCGAAGAAGAAGAGCCGGAGGAGAAGCCCCGGGAAAAGGAATGAACTGATTTATGCCGCGAGAAATCATCACCATCGAATGCACGGAGGCGCGAAAGGAGGGCAAGTCCCCTTCTCGCTACACCACCACCCGGAACAAGAAAACGAAGACGGACAAGCTGGAATTGAAGAAGTATAATCCGGCTTTGCGCCGCCACACCCTCCACCGCGAAATTAAGTAACCAGCCCTATGCCCCGAAAAACTCGCCCCGAAAAATCCGATCACCGCGGCGGGCGTGGACGCCTTTCCATGGCCGAGATGCGGACGCCACGTCCCAAGCCAAAAATCGACTTCACCGTTGACGCCCTGGATTTTAAGAATACCAATCTGCTGCGCCAATTTGTGACCGACCAGGGCCGGATCCTCCCTCGGAAATATACCGGCCTGCCTGCGCATTACCAGCGGCGGCTCAACCGGGCCATCAAGCGGGCCCGGCAGATGCTTCTGATGCGCTAGGCCGAGTATTTCAGGCCACGAACAACGGGGGCACGGTTCGCAGGCAGGGCATGGGCCTGTACAAAAAGAAAGAGCCACGCGGAGGTGGCTCTTCCTTTTATCTAATTTACTGCTTGTCAGGCTCTTATGTCCGTCGCCACCGGTGCTGGCTGCCCGGCCATCCACTCCCCAAGGTGGAGGTATTCTCGCACCTTCCTTCGTTCATAACGATGTTTCATCGGCTTCTTCGGCTGGTTGTCCACCTTCCGGAAGAGATGTTTGGGATTTTGTACCGTTTCACTGATGACTTCTAACGATTTGGTCATAGCTTCATTGTCCTTTTTGAAGTTTAAGCCAGATGTGATGGATGCCGCCGGGCCTCCTTGGTCGAGCCCACTATAACGATCGTCTGTCGGCATCGGCTGCTTCAAGCGAGATTATTATACGACCAATTTCCCGGATTTCCACCAAAAAAATTACCCATTCACACGGAAGTTTTTCCACAGATTTGGCCTTGTCCCTCCATCTGGCCAGGACACTGAGCCGGTGGGAATCACCTTGGGGCTTGGAAGCAGGGAAGATCATCGGCTCGGTTTCCGTTTCCGCCACATCCGAAATCTGTTCAGATTCGGTATTGAAATCGTTGGAGGCCGGCGTAATATGTGGCCGGGCTTGGTTTTGCAGGCCCGCACAAAATGGCCCGGGGCGTAGCGTAGCTTGGTAGCGCGTCTGAATGGGGTTCAGAAGGTCGTGCGTTCGAATCGCACCGCCCCGACCATTTGTCCGAACGAGGTTCAGAAGGCTGCACAACCGAATCGAGCTGACCCGGCAAGATTGATTCCCTGGGCCACTCCGTTCTATCTTCGAGTTATGAACAGGCCATCGGCAGTTGCTTTAATCCTGCTCGTGTCTGGTTTAGGGCCGCTGAGGGCCTCCCCCGCTCCGGTGCATGCCATGGAGCGAATCATTGTTGGACCCGGCTCACGCGGGTTTGTGACGGCCGTATCGGGGCGGCCCTTCCATCCCTGGGGATTCAATTATGGAAACGGCGGGCGGCTGATGGAGGACTTTTGGGCGAATGACTGGAAGACCTTTGCCGATGATTTTCGCAAGATGAAGGCATTGGGGGCGAACATTGTCCGGGTTCATCTGCAATACGGCAAGTTCATGGAAGGGCCAACGCGGACCAATCATGCCTCCTTTCTGCTTCTCTCGCGACTGCTCGGGCTGGCTGAGCGGACGGGACTCTACCTGGATGTGACCGGTCTGGCCTGTTACCGTCCAGGAGACACGCCCACCTGGTATAACAAAATGGGCGAGAGGCAGCGATGGGCGGCGCAGTCCAACTTCTGGAGCGCGGTCGCCGCGACCTGCGCCCGAAGCGCGTCCGTCTTCTGTTACGACCTGATCAACGAGCCGCTTTCTCCTGGCGGCAAGCGCGCGCCGGGACAATGGCGTTCTGGCAGCTCGCTGGGAGGTTACGATTTCCTGCAATTCATCGCCCTTGACCCTGGCAAGCGCAAGCGGGAGGAGATCCCCGTTGCCTGGATTCGCGTCATGCGGGCGGCCATCCGCTCGCAGGACACCAACGCCCTCATTACGGTCGGGTTGCTGCCCTGGAGCCGAGAGTGGGGCTGGCTCTCCGGATTCGTGCCGGCCAAGATCGCCCCGGAATTGGATTTCATCAGTGTCCACATCTATCCGGATTCCAAGAAGCCGGCAGAGGCGATGGAGGGGTTGCGGCGATGCGCCGTGGGCAAGCCGGTCGTCATCGAGGAGACATTTCCCCTCAGTTGCTCCGCCAGCGAGGAAGAGAAGTTCCTCCGCGACTCCAAGGCAATCGCCTGTGGCTGGATCGGCCACTATGATGGCCAGGACCTCGAGGACTTCAGGGCGCTCGAGCAAGCGGGCAAGCTGACTCTAGCCCAATCGATCTACCGTTCCTGGCAGCGCCTGTTTGTGAAGTTGAAACCGGAGTTTGCGCCTCCGGCCGGTGTCTTGCCGCAGAGCCGCTCCGAATGAAGATGTTTGATGCAGTCCTTTAGCGCGCTCCATGCGCAGCGCGGAAGCGGTTGAGAATTCGGCCCTAGTCCGGTAGGCTCTCAGGATGGCGCGCGTCGAGATCCAGAACCTGTGCAAGACCTTCCGAGGCCCCGGCAAGCGGGCCATCCCGGCCGTGGATGGGCTTTCGCTCAGCATGGAAGATGGTGAACTGCTCGTCCTGGTCGGGCCGTCCGGTTGCGGCAAGACGACCACCTTGCGGCTGCTGGCCGGGCTTGAGTCGGCCGATGCAGGCAATATCTCAATGGCAGGCCAAGCGTTGGACCACGTTCCCGCGAAGGAACGGGATATTGCCATGGTTTTCCAGAACCAGGCCCTCTACCCCCATCTCTCGGTCTATGAAAATATGGCCTTCGGGCTTCAGGTGCGAAGACATCCGCAGGCTGAAATCGACAAGCGTGTCCGGGAAGCCGCCGAAATGCTCCGTCTGACTGACAACCTGAGATGCCGACCCGGAGAACTTTCCGGCGGCCAACGCCAGCGGGTGGCGCTGGGACGCGCCATGGTTCGCAGACCGCGGCTGTTCCTCCTGGATGAACCGCTCTCGCATCTCGACACCCAGATGCGCCAACAAATGCGGGTGGAAATCTCGCGCCTGCACTCCCGGTTGGGCGCGACGATGATTTATGTCACCCACGATCAAATCGAGGCGATGACTCTGGGCAATCCCATCGCCGTGATGAGCGAGGGCCGCATCCGGCAGGCCGCTCCGCCGCTGGAGATTTATCGCCGCCCGGCTGACCGTTTCGTCGCCGGTTTTGTTGGCTCGCCGCCGATGAATTTTTTCCCGGGAACCCTTATCGACAGAGCCGGCGAACTCTGCTTCGAAGCGGGTTCCGGCCCTCAGCCTCCCGGTCACCCTCCGCTGGTGCTTCGGATTGCCGGGTCCGCCGCCAGACGCCTCCAGGGTCAGGCAGGGCGGCAACTGGTCCTAGGCATTCGCCCCGAAGACATAGCCAACGCCACCAGTCTCCCCTCCCCCTGGCCTGGCTGCACCGTCGAGGCGCTAACCGAGATCATCCAACCCGCCGGCCACGAGACCTTTGTGCATTTCCTCTCCGGCACACTCCCCTTTGTGGTCCGTTTCCTCGGCTCGGATAGCCTGGCCCCAGGCAAGAAGGTCTCGCTCGCCTTCGATATATCGGCCGCTCATTTTTTTGATCCCGCCACTGAGCGGGCTCTCTTCTAAGGATTTCAGGCTATATTGGGTTCATGGAACCGCTTCCTCTGCACGAACTTCACCGCGATTTATCGGCGCGGTTCACCGAGTTGAACGGGATGGAACTGGTCGACGACTACGGCGATTGGCGGGCCGAACACACGGCGCTTCAGGAATCCGCCGGAGTGCTGGACTTGAGCTTCCGGAGCCGGATCTGCCTGACTGGCGCGGACCGGGTGCGATTCCTTCACGGGCAGGTCACTAACGACGTGAAAGGGCTTCAGGCTGGGCAGGGCTGTTACGCAGCCCTCATCACGGCGAAAGGCAAGATGCAAAGCGACCTGAACATTTATTGCCTGCAGGACGAACTGCTGCTGGACTTCGAACCGGGCCTGGCGGAAACGGTTTCCCAGCGGTTGGAAAAGTACATTATTGCGGACGATGTGCAGATAGTAAACGTCGCCCCACACTACGGGCTTCTGAGCGTTCAAGGGCCCAAGGCTGATGCTTTCATCCGCGCTTCGACACTGTTCCCGGAGGTTCCGGCCAGGGCCTTCGACTGGGTGACCCGGCTCTCTCCGGAATTTGGCGAGAGCTACCTGATGAACCAGCCTCGACTTTCCACGACCGGATTTGATGTCCTCATCCCGTTGCCCGGTCTGGCTTCGGCGGCTCAGGCGATGATCCGGGCCGCCAAGCAGTCTGGCGGGCGGCTCTGCGGGTGGACTGCCTTCGAGACGAGCCGCATCGAGGCCGGCGTGCCACGGTTTGGTACCGACATGGACGGAAGTAATATTCCGCTGGAGGCCGGCATTGAAGGCCGGGCGGTCAGCGCCAAGAAAGGCTGTTACATCGGCCAGGAAGTGCTCTCGCGCATCCGTACCTACGGCCATGTGAACCGGCGCCTGTGCCAGTTGCTCCTGGAAGACGGCGCCGCCGATCTGCCGGCGCCCCGGGACAAACTTTTCCGCGGCGACAAAGAGGCCGGTTATGTCACCAGCGCCTGTGTCTCGCCCAAATTGGGCGCCGGCATTGCCCTTGGCTACGTGCGCCGAGGCGATGACCAACCGGGGACCGAATTGGCCTGGCGCGGATGCCATGCTGGCGGACGCGCCAGGGTCATCGAGCTTCCCTTCCCAAACCAAAGCCGCTGAGGTCAGTCTTTCCAGGGCTGGGATTCCACCTTGAAGGCGTATGCCTGCTGGCATGGACGCCGCGTTTCATCCTGCAGCGCGTCGGGCATCTGGATAACCAAGCCGTTTGCGTCCTGGCGCCATGTCAATGCAGGTTTCCAGCCCAGCATGTGGATTTCCGAGCCTGGCATCGCCTTGACCAGGGTCGTGCGCAAAGACTGGCCGGGCCATTTGAGGCTGATGACATAGACGGTCTTCCTGTCCTTGGACCGGGTGAAGCGCAGATCCGCTCCCTCGTGATACCGGAAGTAGGGCCGGGTTGCGTAAATGCATTCGCCATTGACCTTGAGCCAGTCGCCGACGTAGGTCACCCGGTCAATCATCTGCTTTGGCCATCTGCCGGTCGGGTCGGGGCCGAAGCCAACCTCGAAGTTGCCGCCCTTGGCGACGATGTCGATGAGGCTGCTGAGCACCCACTCTTTGGGCTTGTAGGTATCGTGCTGCTTGTAGGAGAACCCCGTACCGCAGGGATAGATTACCTGCCAGGGGCGGTTGATCCGGTTCGGATCTTCGGGAATGGTCGCCTCCGGCGTTTCATAATCCCCGTAATTGTCGACGCCCCGCCGGCGCAGCAGGATATGGGGCTGAAGGCGCCGGGCCAGCCTGGCGATGCCGTAAGCATCCTCCTGTGCCGCCTTGGGCCAACCGATGTCCAAAGAGAGCATATCAATCGGGCCGTACCAAGTGAGCAGTTCGGTGATCTGGTCACGCTCTTTCTGAATAAAGGCAGCCCAACGTTGAGGCTGCGATTGCTTCGTGAAGGTCGGGTCGTACCAGTAATTGCGGTTATCCCAGCCAAAATCCCAGTCGTGCCAGTCAATATGCGAGAAATAGAAGGCAATGCCCAAGCCGTGCGCGCGGGCCGCCTTGACGACCTGGCCAATGATATCCTTCTTATACGGCGTCTCCGCGATGCTGAAGTGATTGGTCACCTCCTCATAGGTGCCATCCGGCCTCTTCTCAAAGCCCCGCTGCCAGGTCCGCGTTGGCCACAGGCAAAAGCCCTCGTGATGCTTGGTCGTGATGGTGAAGTATTTCATGCCGGCGGCCTGCATGAGGTTCATCCATTGGTTGGCGTCGAAATTGGTGGGATCGAATCGTTGGTAGGAAGAGAAATAGTTTTTGAGCCAGGCCTTATCGCCCAGGTGTTCGGTGATGATCCAAGACTCGCGCCCGTTGAACAGGGTGTAGAGACCCCAGTGGATCCGGAGACCCCACTTCCAATCCATCCACCGGTCCAGGGCCACGTTGCCGGCGTGGCGGTAATTTGGGTCTGGAACGCGGTAGCCGGGGAATCGTTGTCGGAGCTGCTGTTCCTCGCGCGCGCCGATGGGTTGATCGAGCGCTGGCTGAGCGGATGGCGCAAAGGGGAGCATCAAGAGGAACGCTGCCGCAAGGCTGTGTGTTTTCATGCCCGGGATTCTGAAGCCACTCCTCTTGGATTTCAAGCCGAGCTTTCGACCTTTCCCGCTGAGCCGCAGTGGCTGGGGTTGGGGAGGGGGCAAACGCCGCATCGACCTGGCGTAGGTTCCGCTTGTGAAGAGTAGTCAAAAACCCGATTGAGGAGGCTCAGCCGCCAAGGCACCTTGGTACATGTTTGGATGGGCTTTAGTATTTTTCGTAATCGCCATCATTGCGGCCATCTTTGGTTTTGGGGGCATCGCGGGCGCTTCGGCAGGTATCGCGGTAATCCTGTTTTGGGTGGCATTGGCGCTGTTCGTCCTGTCGTTGCTAGTGGGGATGTTCAGCGGGCGGAGGCCCTAATTGGGCCCCCCGCTGGACCACTGCCATTGAAATCAGCAAAGAACCTGCGCCATCTTGCTCATGATCTTGATCTTGCTGCCCCCGGAGCAACTTAGAGACCAAGAGCATGATCAAGAGCAAGTGACTGGGTCTCCTCCTTAATTCAACGGCAGTCCCCCG
>JBJKSV010000026.1:0-6911 GCA_046703605.1 Limisphaerales bacterium | reverse complement strand
AGCCTGGAGGGCGTGTCAAATGTTGGATCGAAGGAGATGGAAATGAGATGCCAGTTGGCGGGAGCGTTTGTCATTGCCTCGAGTTTGTGCTCAGCTTCCGCAAAATTCCTGGACAGTCGCGGGCAGGCGTTGGGCAGCGGACAGCGCGTGTAAAAGAAGGTAACCGCCAGCGCCTGTCCGTGAAAATCATTCAGGCTGACGCCCTGAGCGAGTTCGTTGGTGAACCTATAACTGAGCAACGAATTTTTGCGGGCGGTTGACGTTGCGGCGGTGATCCCAGCGGGCTTTTGGCTTTTCGCCAACAAATCGGTTCCGATCCGTTTGATTCCGTCCACCCAACTGTCAGTTTCCGTCACGTGGAGCTGAAATGTGATCTCGTCGCCGCGCTTGAGACCGGCCAGTTCCATAGGTTGCTTCACTTTGAAGGGCATCGTCATCGCCGCCATGTAATGGGGAATCGCGTTGTGCTGGATGACGAGCGTGTGATCGCTGCGGCTGACCTCGCGTACCAGGCCCTTCCCGGTGAATGTCCGCGCGGCAGCTTCGTTGCGGCACGGCGCAGGGGAATCGACCGCCGCTTTCGCGTTGAAGGAAAGCGCCAGAACGGAGATCAACCAGAGCCGCATCCACCCGCGGAGTTTCAAGATGTGAATGATCATAGCCTTTACGAGGCAGTGTTGTTGGTCCCGACGCGCATCATGGGTTCGGCAGCCGGCCAACGCGGTAAAAGACTGGACTGTTGGTCGCCTGGAGGTACACAAACGTCGCAGGATTGCTCGACGCGGTGTTCGTGGCAACAGAAATCCAATTGCCGCCGGCCAGATTGGTGGACATCTGCACTACGTACGTCAGGCCTGTAGTGACCGAATAGGTCAGTTGAAACCTGGCTGGAGCGACGAAGGCTGCGTCGCTCAGGGTGGTCTCCACCGGAGTCACGACGCTGATGTTGATAG
Source organism: Limisphaerales bacterium (assembly GCA_046703605.1). Classification (GTDB taxonomy): domain Bacteria; phylum Verrucomicrobiota; class Verrucomicrobiia; order Limisphaerales; family UBA8199; genus JAJYHY01. The sequence continues at coordinate 5,958 of JBJKSV010000026.1, read as the reverse complement.
AATTGGTCGCGGTCAATCCGCTGGCGTCGGTGGCGACAGCCGAAAGGGTGTAATTGCCCGGGGCGAGATTGCTGGCGACCGCCGAAAACGGAGAGGCTGCCTGGTTTGCCAGGACGGTCGAGCCGACCAGGAATTCTACATTCGTCACAGAGCCTCCGGCGCCTCCGGCGACGGCTCGCAGCGTGACGTTCGCCGGCGCGGCGAAGACTGAACCGCTCGGCGGACTAAAGATGGAAACCGCCGGAGGCATATTCGCCGCCGCAGTCACGTCCACTTCGCCTTTCATATTATCGGCGAGATGAAACTGGCAATAGTACGGAAAGCGCCCGGCGGAATTGAATGTCTGAGTGAAAGTGGCGCCGGCTGTAGAGGAACTGAAATTCCACAATCCGTCCGGTGTGCCGTTGCCACTGGTCGTGGTGTGAGGGGTGCTCTTCCAGGTCCAGACCACTTTATCCCCGGCCTGGATGTCAACGACGGACGGCGAGAAGGTGAAGTAGCCGCCACTGGGACCGACAGCCACATTGGCCGTGGCCGGAGTCCGCCGCGGGACCGCCACCGACAGGCCGCCGAACAGACCGTGGTCCTCCACTGAGCCACCCGCCGCGATGCCGGCGGTGAAGTAAAGTGTGTTCGTGACGCCGGCCTTGCCGCCGTTGCCAAATTTCAGGGCCCAGAGACCTTCAATCGCAATCGGCATGCCATTGGTGTCCTTCAGCGTGCCCGCCAGAAGGCCGCTCGCCGGATCGAAGGCGTTGATCGTGCCGTCGCCGAAGTTGCCAATCAACAGTTGCCCGGAGAACAGTCCGAAGTTCGCCGGAGCCAGGACCATGCCCCACGGCGAATTCAGGGGGCCGTTCGAGGCGAACCGTTTCACCCAGTTCCCGCCAGTGTCGAAGATGTCCACGTAACCGTTGCCGGCTCCGGCTATATCGTCCTCGGCGTCGGCGTCTTGTTTGGCGTAGGTTACGACCACATTGGTCCCGATGGCGGCGATGCCAAAGGGCGCAAAGCCTGCCGGAATGTTCGGGTCAGTGAAGGCACCCGGCCAGGCGACGGGGTTGAATTGCCCATCAAACACATCTACCTTGCCATTATGAAAATCGGTGGCGTAAAGATAGTTGCTGCCGTTGGCGCTCCCCAACGCCAGCCCCTTGTAAATGGCGCCTGACCCGGAGTTGTCCGCCTTCAATACTGCGCCGCTTCCGCTGGCCCAGGCCGAGATGGTCCCGTCCTCCGTGGCGAAAATGAACTTGGCCGCATTGGTCGTGACAATGAAGCTGCTGGTATTGTTGAACACGATCCCGGTCGGCGCGGCGGGCGGCGTAGCGCCGGCAGGCGGGGGAACGGTGACGATGAGCGACTGCGGGGTGCCCGCGCTGTCGTAAACGGTCGAAAACTCGCTGTGATTGTCGGAAATCCAAAACGGACCGGTCGCGTTAAACGCGAGGCCCCATGGATTGAGGAGGTTAGTGTCCGTGTTGTCCGCCAGGCCCGGCAGATCGGAAACGAGGTTATGCTGGATATACGCGCTCTGACCACGAACAAGACCTGTCGCGCCGAGGAACACTCCTATATTCATAGCCCAAAAGACTGGCCGAAGTTTTCTCAATGCTCTCATAATTGTCAGTTCTTTCATGCTGATCGTTTAACCCCGCGGCTGATTTTGGAACTCCGTGTTTTGCCGCACGGGTGCTGTTTATGGATGACTCAACAAATTCGGAAATGAGCCCGAAGAGCGAACCCGCGCAGACGCCCCATACGGAGTCTGCCGCCGCGCTTCCAGACCTGCTTCCGTCCCTTCAAGCAATGAGAGGAACGAGTGACGAAAAGGTTCCCGAGGGTTTCGAAAAAAGTTGATCCTATCGCGATTCGCGGGAACATTCGGCCCGGAAACGACTCTTACTTGAGATGGCGTGCTATGGCCGAGAGCTTGGACTTTGAAAGCCTGGTGGCCCGTTATTACGAGCTACTGTATCAATTCGCGTTCAGTCTAACGCGGGTTGAGGCCGATGCCTGCGATTTGACCCAGCAGGCGTTCGCGGTCTGGGCCGCTAAAGGCCACCAATTACGTGATATGTCAAAAGTGAAGACCTGGCTGTTCACCACGCTGCACCGCGAGTTCCTGATGATGCGCCGAAAGCAGGCCCGATTCCCTCAAACCGAACTCGAGCACGCGGCCGCCGAACTGGCGAACGAACCGCCTGCCGCGCACTGCCGCCTGGACGCCGCGCAGGCGCTCCAGGCCCTGGCGCGACTCGATGAGGCTTATCAGGCGCCGGTTGCACTCTTTTATTTGCAGGATTTCTCCTATAACGAGATCGCCCAAACGCTCAACGTGCCACTGGGCACGGTCAAGTCCCGCTTGGCGCGTGGACTGGCTCGGCTGCACGAAATGCTGACGGAGGAGGGCGCGCGACCAGATCCCAGGCAGACATCTTTGTGAATCCCAACGACGCCAAGAATATCTTGCTGCTTTACCGCCCCGGCACGGAGGACGAAGGCGACCCGCAAATCGCGGAGGCCCTTTCCCTGGCCAAACAAGACATGGATCTGGCCCGGTGGCTGGAGGGACATTGCGCTCGGCAAACGGCGATTCGCGAGCGGTTCCGGCGGATTGCGGCTCCCGACGGGTTGAAACAGCAGATTCTTTCCGAACAGGCGGCCCGTTCGAAGGTCATTTTTTGGCGACCGCGTCTGATTCTTGCGGCTGTGGCGGCGGTGGTTGTACTGCTCGCAGTGACGGGTTTGTGGCTGCGGCCGGGCATCCACGATGACACATTTGCCATTTACCGCAGCCGGATGGCCGGGATTGCGTTGCGCGGTTATGCGATGGATTTACAGACGACGGATGCGAACAAGATTCGCGAGTACCTCGCACAACACGGAGCGCCGGCGGATTACGCTTTGCCCAAGCCGTTGCGCGACCTCTCGATGAGCGGCTGCGCCATTGAAAGCTGGCAGGGGGTGAAGGTTTCGATGATCTGTTTCCGAACCGGCAAACCGCTGCCGTCCGGCGAACAGAGCGACTTATGGTTGTTCGTGGTCGAGCAGGGGGCGGTGAAACACGCGCCGAACGGCACCACGGCGCAGATTGCCGCCGTGAACCGCCTGAGCACGGCCACCTGGGTTCAAAACGAGAAGCTCTACTTGCTTGGAACGGTGGGCGACAAAAGGGCAATCCAGCGGTTTCTCTGAGGCGAAGCCTCGCCATCAGTTCTGCTCAATGCTCATGTGGGCCATGAGCCAATCAAAGTCCTCTCGGTCATCGGCGGAAACCGCTATCGGCAGATGGGCGGCGTCAGGTCGAGGAGGTTGGAGGGTGCTGCTCTGTTGCCAGCGATGCAAAGCGCTGTGGCCGTCGGCGAAGGAGAAGGCCGCGGCGCCATCGTGATACGACGCGGGCAAATCGAGCCATTGCGACGTGTAGGCGCGGTTGACGAAATAGCCGTCGTCAATGCTGTCGGGATGCTCGTCCAGAAACACGAATATGTTAGCGGGCTGGGGAATCTGTGTAAGTTTGAAGAACTGCCGGTAATCGGGATCATTGACATTATAGCCCTTAGACGAGAGATCACCCGCGTCACCGACCAGGGCGTTCATCGAGTAACTGCGAATGCGGCGCTCCCACCCGGCGGCGCGTTGAGTGGGGCTTAGAACGTCGTCGGACGGGCACTGATAAACCGCCGTTGCGGCGTCAACATACGGGCCGAGGCTGGCGCCGGTGAGAGTGGCCCGGTTGGTGTTGTCGGGATCGAGCTCCCAAGTCATGACGTTATTGACCCAATTGAGATTGGTGCGAACCGACGAGCCGGCCATGCCCAGGTTGTAAGGCAGCCGCTGGTTGTGCTCGTCCGCGTAAATCAGCCAGCCCAAGGTTAGCTGTTTAGTATTGTTCAGGCAGGCGATGCCGCGGGCCCGCATTCGAGCGCGGGAAAGGGCTGGCAACAGCAACGAGGCCAGAATCGCGATCACGGCGATCACCACCAACAGTTCGACGAGGGTAAAGCCTCGGTCACCAACATGCGAACACTCAGGTGGACCTGGTTTGTCCTGTTCTGCCCACATGATTCCGGATCTATAGGACCGCAATTCTGGCAACTGGCAACGGGTGCATGGCCCAGTATTGCCCATGTTCGGACAAAATGCAACCAGCCGAAGCCGGATTGGGGCCCCCCCCGAAACGAGTTGACGCCCCCTTACTCGGACTGAGCGCGTGCGAATAAAGACGAAAAGGCCGGGAACACAATGCCCGCTCCATCCTCTTATCCACAATGGTTTCGATAGTGTGAAATGCAGGCTGAAGGATTATGAAGAGAACAACTCAACTGTTTTGTCTCGGTACGAGTCTCGCTTTGACGGTTTGCGGCGCCTTTGCCGCCACCGGGCAACATGGAAAACCTGCTGTGGATATTTCCAAGCTGCCGCCGGCGTCGCCCAAGCAGGACGTCACGTACGCTTCCGATATCAAACCGATTCTTGACCGTTCCTGCGTGAAGTGTCACGGCCCGCACAAACCCAAGGCCAGGTTGCGTCTGGATAGCCTCAAGGGGATTCTTAAGGGCGGGGAGGACGGCAAGGTGATAAAACCCGGCCAAAGCGCTGAGAGCGTGCTGGTCCAGAACGTTGCTCACGCCGGCGACCCGGATGATTACATGCCGCCGCCTCGCAACAAGGCGGGCATTAAGGAATTGACCAAGGCGGAGATCGGCCTGATAAGGGCCTGGATTGACCAAGAGGCGAAATGACTTGAATGATTTTGGCCACCGGAGTTGCGTCATGCGCTCGCGTCACCCCTGAGCAGTTGCGGATTACTCCGGTCGCGCGGGCTGTTGTGATTCCGTCTTTATGATACGCCGGATATTTGCATCAGTATTCAATTCGGCGATCTCTTTGGTGACGGGCGCACCGGCGTTGATCCACCATTCAAGCAATTCGATTTGCTCGGGCATCAGTTGCGATTTGCCTCTCGGAGGCATGTGGTCGTCGTCGTCCACCGGAAGGCTTATGCGTTGAATGAGAAGGCTGTCCCTTGCGTGCCCCGGCTTGATCACCGGACCGTCATTTCCTCCGGCAATGAGCCCATCAAGGGTGTCCAGCCGCAGCCCGCCCTTGTGCTTCTCCGCCCCGTGGCAAGCCGAGCAACGCTGCCGGAGAATGGGCTGGATCACGCCGGCAAACACAGGTTTCCGCAGCGCATCGGGGGCTCTATCAGCCGGCCTCGGCCGGCCACTCGGCGCGGTCCAGAGCGACCGGAGGGGACCGGGAGCATAACGGGTGAGAAAATCGCGTCCGTGCGTAATCGAGCCCCCCAAATGGCTGGCGACAGCAAGCAGCAGGAGGGTTGTTCCCAAGGACACGCGATAGGTGCGATTCCGCTTCAGCAAGAGCAGGAGGAAGGTGCCCAGGCAGCCGCCCGTGACGGCCAATCCCGCCACACGATGCCATTTTAGGAGCTGCGGATCGTAACCATCCCCCAAGGCCAGCATCCACCCACACGCCGCCGTAAAGACCGCGCTTGCGGAAACGAATCCGAGAATCCAGCGATTGTTCCTTGCGGCATCCTGCCACCGCGTGAAGGCAGCCAGAAACTCCAGGAATCCCAACAGCACCAATCCGCCAATGGGCAAATGCACCCACAACACGTGAAACCTGCCCAGAAAGATCACAAGGTTGTTTGGATTGTGGTTCACACCTTTGGGGCGCCCGCGCTCGGGAGCGCGGAGGCGCCAGGTTTCCGGAGAGGGATGGGGCCAGACCGGGGTGGTCTGGCCCCATCGACTCGGCAGGGCCCGTTGTGTTTTGCGTCATTGGTCATTGGAATTCCGCAAGAGCCGCACTAAGCCCAGGTGGTCATTCAGTTGTGCGGGGTGACCGCGCCTCGAACGATCGGGACCACGGATTTAAGAGAATGTTTCATCTTGAGGTTTTTGTTGTTGGTATGCGTTTGTAAATCAT
>JBJKSV010000025.1:0-3853 GCA_046703605.1 Limisphaerales bacterium | reverse complement strand
ATACTGTCTCATGCATCAAGCCCTGCAAGGGGCGAGCTTCCACATCGAGCACATTGTTCCACGGTCAAAGGGCGGCGTGGACGACCCCTCGAACCTTGCCCTGGCGTGCCCAAGTTGCAATTTCCGCTCACCGCCGCAGGCTGCGCGACTATTGCCGCCCCCGACCTCGGAATTCCAACCAGAAAAGCATTGACAAGATTCTCCCCTCCGGCATAACAGAGGGCGAAAGTCCATTATGAATCAAGATTCGGCACGAGGGCGGTTGAAGGTCGCAGTCCGCTGCGATGAATTACCGTCTCGCGCTGGAGCGATTGATTCAAAGTGGATCGGTCAGTCAATCATAGACCCGATCAAGTGAGTATGAAACGAATTCTTCTCCCATTGGCTCTCCTGTTAGGGGGAGCGTGTATCAGTTCAGCCGATGTCACCGTGCAGGGCTGGTGGCATCTCGATAGCACCCAACCCATCAACGATTCCAGCGGCAACACCCGCACATTCGGCTCGGCGTACTCGACGGCTCCCGCCTCTGGGGGCAACGTCGCCGCTCAACTCATCAACAACGGTGTCGGCGGCCCTTTGGGTGGCACCGGTTACACCAGCTCCCAGTGCATTCGCGTGGGAGTGGGACAGGGAGGCAAGCGCCAGAGCTCGATGTGGGGCATCAACTACAACCCGCCGGCGACCGATTTCGGCATTGAGATCTGGGTGTTGCCGCAAGACAACGGCATCGCCGGGGGAAGTGGTGGTTGGATTTTCTCCTCTGGCTCATCCGGAGGGGTGGCGCTGCGGATCAACACATCGACAACCGGCGGCCCCTCCTATATCGACGCATTTGTGGTCGGTTCGACAACGACGATTGGAGATGAGGCGCCCATCGACACAAACCGGTGGATGCACCTGGCCATCGTCAATGACGGCGGCATCACCACCTTCTATACCAATGGCGTTCCCTGTGGTGCGAGCCTGACAAACGTCGCCACCGTCTCGGCTGGGGACGTATATGCGATCAGCGCCCCGGGCGACAACCAGGCCTTCTATGGCTACCTCGATGAAGCGCGCATGTTTACTTTCGACCCCGGCCAGTTCTCCACCAGCGACCTACTGCTGCGGCCAGCCTCTCCCAATATTGCCATCCAGCCGCAGGACACGCCGGTCTGGAACGGCGGGGCCGCCCTGTTCACGGTGACCGCCTCCTTCGATAACAGCATTACCTACCAGTGGCGCCGCGGCGGAGCAAATGTCCCCGGCGGCACAGACTCGACGTTGGTATTGCCCCAAGTGGGTACCTCCGACAACGGGAGCACCTTCGATTGCGTTTTAGCCAACAGCAGCGGTTCGGTGACCAGTTCGGTGGCCACGCTTACCATCGTGGACCCGATCTCCGCCAATGTGAACGCCTATCGCGACGCGGTTAACGGCGAGTCCTCGTTGATAGCCTATTACCCGGGGGACAACGATACCGGAACGACCTTGACCGATACGAAAGATGCCGCGCACAACGGCACGCTCGAGCTCAATGCAACCTACGACGGCAACACCAACCGCGCCTTTGGCCAGAGGGCCGTTGCCTTCAATGCCGATGGCGATGTTCAGATCCCGCCCAATCCCGCCTTCGAATTCCCCAGCGGCAATGGAACCATCGAGGCTCTGGTTTATATGAGCCAGGCCGCCGCTACGGATCCAACCATCTTCTCCGAGGCATACGACGGCAGCCCTGTTTATTATGCGATCAGGGTCTCAAAAGACGGCGGGAGCCTTATCTATTCAAACGATATCGCCGGGCAACTTTCCTGGGCGGTTCCCAATAACCTGATTGGCAAGCTGACCCACATCGCCTTCGTCTTCGACAACACCAACAACATTACCCCTTATGTGAACGGCCAGTCGCTTGGGACCAAAACACAGTCACAGTTCGGCGTTTATGCCAGCGGCGCCCCTGCCTGGATCGGAGGCATGGGCACCGACGTCGAGGGCAACCGGTGGGCCGGAACGGTCGATGAGCTGGCTATCTACAATGCGGCCTTATCAGCCAACGAGATCCAGATCCATTACTCCAAATTCTATTACGGCACTAACACCTCGGGGCCTTCCATCGTGAGCCAACCCGCCTCGCGGACATTGCTGGCCGGCGGCTCACCCGTCCTGGTCGCCAAGGTTGCGGGTACTTTACCTTTCACGTATCAGTGGAAATTCAATGGCGCGGCCATTGCCGGCGCCACCACCTCCAAGCTCACTCTGACCGACACGACGACAAACTCATCGGGGAGCTACACCCTCAGCGTGCAGAATCCTTATGGCAATGTGGACTCTCAACCCATCCTTCTTACATTTGTCCCCCCGGCCAGCGGTTACGCAACGATAGTAATGAAGGATCACCCCACGGCATTCTGGCGGCTGGATGACAGTGCTGGCCCGACCGCCGTCGATTCCGCAGGTGGCAACGACGCCACCTTCAGCACCAACGGCGTCACCTTTGGCGTCCCGAGCCACACGGGCGGGGATGCCGCGGTTCACCTCGATGGATCGACTGGCCGCGCGATTGTACCGCTGACCCCCACCCTCAATCCCAACGGCCCCTTCACCTGCGAGTTCTGGGCCGCGCCCGACAGCGAGGCCTTTTATGTGCCGGTTGGCTCGATGGACCGTCCAGCGCGCTCCGGCGGCTATGAGTTTTACCTCGATGGGAACTATCCTGGATTCGAATTCCACACAGCCGCCGGGGGTGGATACAATATGATTACAGGCGACGATATGGTGCCGAAGCCGGGCGAATGGACCTATGTGGTTGGCGTTTATGATGGCAGCAGCAACATCTATTGCTACATTGATGGCCGCCACGCCGCCTCGACTACCGGCAATCCCGGTTTCTCGGACAACTATGTCAGCGAACAGAGTCCGCCTTTTGCTCCTAACAACGTGAAGGGCTTCTATATCGGCTCGCGCGCTGATAACGCCCTGTTCTTTAAAGGCGCCATCAGTGATGTGGCTTTCTACAACTACGCGCTGACAGACGCGCAGAACTCCAATCACTGGAGCGCGGCTTTTGTGGCTTCACAGGTCACCCAACAGCCCGCCGGTGTTACCAACGTCGAGGGCAGCACCATCACCCTTTCGCCTGTCGTGAGCGGCCTTCCCAACTCCTACCAATGGTACAAAGACGGCGTGGCTCTCAAAGCAACAGCCCTCAACCTCGATGGGACGCTCCATTACCCACAGGACGTGACCAATATGAGCCTGGTCATCAGCCAGGCCACTGTTTCGGATTCGGGTCTCTATCACCTGGTCACCAGCAATCCGCTGGGCAATAGCACGACCGCCGATGCCAAGGTATTGGTGACCGCAGATACCAACCCGCCGGTTGTGCTCTCGGTAACGGCCTTGGGCACGCCCCCGGTGCTGGGGACCGTGAACACCACCAATCCGGTTCTGGTGAAGGTCCTCTTCAACAAGCGCATCGACTCCTCGACGGGTTCGAATCCGAGCCATTACTCCATCAACGGAGGTGTCACAATCAGCTCGGTTGCGATGCCCACCATCGCCGCTGAGGCGCCGTTGGGCGGGGATTGGCGGGAGGTCTTCCTCCAAACAAGCCCGCTGACCCCAGGCCAGACCTATTCCCTGACCATCACCGGAGTGAAGGACCAAACCTCGGTGGGGAACCTCGTTTCCCAGACACCCATCAGCTTCAAGGCGCCCACGGTCAGCTCCGGCAAGCTGGAGTGGGATTACTATTACCTGGGCGCTTCCCTCGGCACGAGCGCGACGCCTACGGTCGATGAGTTCCTCGTCGATCCATCCTATGCCGTCTCGCCCGAGACCAACGCCTTTTTGTCCTCATTCGACTCCAGCGAGA
>JBJKSV010000024.1:0-4273 GCA_046703605.1 Limisphaerales bacterium | reverse complement strand
GCTGCTGGGTCGTGTCGCCTCCGTTTCATCTCATTACGATTTTCAGCCCGGATGGCACCCAACAAACGGTCCAGGAAGGCATTGCCAAAGATCCGGCCACGGGCCTGACGGCGGACCTGGCAGCGGTGTTTTCGTAATCTCCGAACCTCACGCCGGACGGCTCGCCGCCACTGCTTCATCCAACGCCTCCCCAAGCACCTCCACCCCTTCCCGGATCGCCTCGGCGGAGATGGTGAGAGGCGGGGCGATCTTGACGGTCTGGCCCCAGGCCCCAACCGGGGAGAAGAAGAGCAGGCCCTTATGGAAGCAGCGCTCGACGACACTGTGGGCCATGTCAGGGTCAGGTTTCTTGCTTCCCGGCTTCGTACACTGCAAACCGCCGACCAGGCCGCGGCAACTGTAATGACCGAGGACATCACGGTGCCGGGCCCGGACCTCGCGCAAGCCCGCATCCAGGATTTGACCCATCTTCGCCGCGTTGGCTGGCAAACCTTCCGCCAGAATTCTGCGCAAGTTGGCCAGGGCGGCGGCGCAGCAGACCGGATTGCCGGTGTGGGTGCTGGTCATTGACCCGGGCGGAAACTGGTTCATAACGTCGGCCCTGCCGATCACCGCCGAAAGAGGGAGCGAGCTGCTGATGCCTTTGCCGCAGCATATCAGGTCGGGGGTCACGCCGTAGTGCTCGAAGGCCCAGAACTTGCCGGTGCGTCCGAAACCGGCCTGGACTTCGTCAAAAATCAACAGCGCACCTTGTTCGCGGCACCATTGGGCAAGTTGTTGGATGTATTCGACCGGCGCAAAATCAGGGCCTACCCCCTGGTAGCTTTCGAACATTACACCTGCAGCCGTGCCCGATCGATATCCCTTCTTGGCCAGCGTATCCAGGAAGAGGCCAAAGCGGGTGTCTTCGGTCCAGTAACCATCCGGGAAGGGGACATGGAGAATCGCGGGGTCCTCATTCACGATCCAGGTCTTCTGCCCCGGGATACCGCCTGCCTGCTGCGCCCCAAGCGTGCGTCCGTGAAAACCGCGCTCCGCCCCGATAATGACGATCTTCTCCGGACCCTCCTTTTGCAGGCCGTAAGAGCGGGCGAGCTTGATGGCGCATTCGGTCGCTTCGGAGCCGGTCGTGAGCAGAAACGCCCTGTCCAGCGGCTTGGGCGCCAGCTTTACCAGCAACTCGACCAGCTCCGCGCGCTCCTCGCTGGGAAACACGTAATTGTGAAGCAGGCCGCTGTTGACCTGGTCAATAATGGCTTGACGAACCTCGAGCGATCCGTGGCCGGAATTGGCCACCAACACGCCGCTGCTCCAATCCAACCACTTGTTCCCGTATTTATCATAGACAAAAATGTCCTCGGCTCGTTCCCAAACCAAAGGCGGCTGGCCGCGCATGGACTGTGGTTCGAAACGGCGCAGCTTTTCCAGCGTTGCCACCGAGTCGGGGTGGGGCAGGGGAGTGACGATGCGCCGGAAGGCGGTTTCCACGTGCGGCACTTCCCGCGGTGTAACGTTGAATTCTTTGCCCATAAATAGAACGCGAGATTACCTGAACCACGGCGCAGTCAAGGGCGAAATTCAGAATTCGAAAGCCGCCCCCCAATATCCGGGGTGAGATTTGTGTTGACGCGGCTTTCTACACGTATCCCGTATGCCGCTCCTGACAAGGCTGGGGCGTATTCAATCCCCCGGAGCGACTTGCCGCGCCTTGAGCCGCGGTGAGCGGCGGGAGGCCATGTTTGAGAATGACAAGGGTCGGCGCCGGTTCCTTTGACAACTGGCCAAGGGCTGGCTAAGCTGAATTCATGGATGCCACGATCGAGACATCAAACCCGGCTTGGACCGAAGAAGGGTTGGAAGGCTTGCCTGATAATGGTTACGATTACGAATTGGTCGATGGCGAATTGATCATGAGCCCCAAGAACAACTTCGAGCATGAGACGTTGTGTGGGCGCTTGTTCATCGCGCTGGCCAATTTTAACCGTCCCAGGCATCTGGGGGCCGTTCTTGGGTCGAGCTTGGGTTGTTGGATGCACAACCGGAACTGCCGCGCTCCCGATGTCTCTTTCACCTCCAAAGAACGATTGCGCCAGCTTGGATTCAAATCCTCCACGCGCAAATTCCTCCCCTGCGCGCCAGATCTTGCCGTCGAGGTGCTTTCGCCTTCCAACACGCGCCTGGAAGTCGATGCCCGCTTGAAAGACTTCTTCGCCAGCGGCACGCACCTGGCGTGGATTGTGCATCCGGAGGAGCAGTTCGTTGAAATCTGCCATTCGCCCACGGACAGGGCCATTCTCGGCCCGGGAGCTGTCCTGGAGGGCGCACCGGTGCTGCCCGGTTTCCAGTCTCCCATCGCTGAGCTGTTCCAGGAAGAAGAGTGGGGGTAAATGCGGTTTGATGCGCATACGCAGCGCATGCAATTTGGCGTAGGTGAACCTGGCTTCTAATTCAGGCGCGCGCCGTTCCCGCTCCTGCCAGTTTCGAAAGAGATGCGTCTGTTGCCGCTCCTCCGGTTCATGTCCCGGTAAATGCATCCAATGGCTGAGCAGCTCAAGGCCCCGAGGCAGTTCAGATGGGCCGTTGATAGACCCTTTCGAGCGGGTTGCCTCCGCTCGTGCGGTTCGGATCGGCGATGGTGATGCCATCGGGGCCGAACCGCGCCGAGACCAGTGCGCCTTTGCCTTCCCTCATATATTTGAAATTGAGGTCCCGCACTACGCGCGCCGCGTGGACGATACCCACCACGACTCGCGCCTCCTCGGCAGTCGGGTAAATCCCGGCCAACTCTTCGCGGGTGGCGCCGAAGAATTTCAAGCGGCAGATCGCCGCCAGACATGCGATGAGGCTGTCTGCGCCGTAACCGATTTGCGCCGTGGAACCATCCGGACGCTTGACTTGGCGGGTGAAGTGCGTATTGGCGGTCCGGCTGCCGCCGCCCTTATGCCACCAGCGCAGACCGCGGTACTGTTGATCGCTCTCGACTTTCCCCTCCGTCCCCACCAACTCGTGGCCTTGGTTGACCGGTCCCTCGAAATCGGGCGGGGTAATCCAATGGTTGTTGAACTGGACGCTCATGCCATTCTGGAAATCAACTCGCACTTGAACGGCGTCGTAGGCGTCGATTCCGTCCCTGAGTAACCGCTTCTTTTGGCCTACGGCTGTGAGCGAGACGGGCTTGCTCCTGTAGTAATGGAGGATGAGATCGACCCAGTGCGAGCCGACATAGCTGAAGGGGTCGCTCTGTTCCACCCACTTGAACGTGTGTGTCGAGACTTGGAGCGGTTCCTCCAGGTATGCGCTGCCGTAGAGCGGTTCGCCGATGAGGTTCTTGATTTCGGAACGGATGCGGAGGTGGTCCGGGTCGTAACGCTTGTGCATATCGACTGCCACAATCCGATTGTTGCTTCGTTCCAACTCCAGGATTTGGTCCGCTTCGGCGATGTCCAGACACATTGGCTTTTCAGTGATGACGTGTTTGCCGGTTCGCAAGGCGTCCAGAATGACTTCGGTGTGGAGCGGGTCCGGCGTCGCTACGGCCACGAGGTCCAGGTCGGGGAAGTCCCGCAGCACCTCAACCCAGGGCTTTTCCCCCGAATAGGCCTTTGGGGAATGGCCGGTCCATCCGGCAAACGTGTCGCTGGTCCGGCGGGCGGACCGTTCGGTACGTGTTGCGACCGCTACCAATTCAAATCTGAGACCGGCGAATTCGCATCCCCACAGGTCCAGGCCGACTCGGCCCAACTGCGGGCAGATGCCGGCCCGGTGCAGATCGGCATAGGTGCGGAGATGGACATCTCCGCCGAACATCCCGGCGCCGATCAACCCGATTTTGAGAGTTCCTTCCATATCGCTGGTGCAGGGTCATACTCCAGCAGGCGCCGGCGCAACTCAAATCTCCCGGGGCCATGCGCCCCGGGGTCGGCTGCGGGTTCAGGCGACAATCCCATGGGCGATTTCGCCGGCAACATCAGTGAGGCGGAAATCGCGGCCCTGGTAACGGTAGGTGAGCCGTTTGTGGTCGATGCCGCAGAGGTAGAGCATGGTGGCGTGCAGGTCGTGGACGTGCATCTTCTGGCTGTCATCGATATAGCGGTAGCCCAGTTCATCGGTGCTGCCCCAAGTCAGCCCGCCCCGGACACCGCCGCCTGCCATCCAGATTGAAAAGGCATTTATGTGATGGTCGCGCCCGGAGCCTTGGCCCATCGGGGTGCGCCCGAATTCTCCGCCCCAGATAATCAGCGTCTCGTCGAGCATCCCGCGCTGTTTGAGGTCC
>JBJKSV010000023.1:0-3417 GCA_046703605.1 Limisphaerales bacterium | reverse complement strand
CTTCCGTCTCGCTACGGTTGCCCAAGACCGAAGGCGCAGGCACCTGGCAACGCATGGATTTGGTCCAACGCGATCAGGATGTTGCGGCAAAAACGGGCCTCACGCTCGGCGGCAGCGCCATCGATCCCCAAGGTATCTGGTCCGGCAAATGGAGCCCGGTCAAAGACACCAACTCCTCCAACCTGACGATTGAAGTGAGGCCCGCTTCAGCGGCGCTGCTGCACTTTTCACCGGCGAAATAAACCGGCATAGTCATCAGAAACCTCAGCGAGAGCCACGCAGCACGAGACGGCGGTGCCTTTCGAATGCGCTGCGAAGCGAGCGGGAGAGATTGTCCTGGAGCTCTTGTAATTCGCTGTAAAGGGCGGCCTTCTCCGCTCTGGGAGTCGCTGTCTCGGCAGGATTGACCTTCACAAATGCTTCCGTGATCTCGCTGACCGCGATCTTTTCTCCTTGTTCCAGCCGCCAGCACCAGAGGGCCTGCAGCGCCGCCCCATAAGCCGCTCCCTCCCCGACTTTCAGAGTCACGACCTCCGCGTTAAACACATCCGCCATGATCTGCCGCCAGACCTTGGACCGGGCGCCGCCGCCTGTGGCCCGGATCTGGACGGGCTTGACCCCGAGCTGAGCCAGTCGGCGCAAGCCGTAGTTCATCCCCAGGGTCACACCCTCCATCGAGGCCCGGGCAAAGTGGCCGGCGGCGAACGTCTTTTTGTTGACACCGAACCACACGCCGGTGCCGTCGGGGACGTTAGGGGTGCGTTCGCCTTCGAAATAGGGCAGCAGCAGCAATCCCTCCGAGCCTGCCGGCACCCGCGCCGCCTCGGAGGCGAACTTATCGTGCGACCAGCCAAAATCCTGGCGCGCCATCTCTGTTGCTACCGTGACGTTCATCGTGCAAAGCAGCGGCAGCCAGCGATTGGTCGAATCGCAGAACGCGGCAATCTCGCCCTTGGGGTCCACGACTGGTTTCGCCGCGCAGGCATAAATCGTCCCGCTGGTCCCGAAACTGGCGGTGATCACTCCAGGCCGGGTATTGCCAGTACCTATGGCGCCCATCATGTTGTCTCCGCCGCCGGCGCTGACCAGGATGCCGGGTTCCAGTCCGAGCGTCTTTGCTGTGGCCGCTTGGAGTGTCCCGGCCGGCTTATCACTGCCGATGAGCGGCGGCAGTTTGTCCATCAACTCCGCGTCAATCGCCTCGACGGCGGCCTCTGACCACGCCCGTTTGCGCACGTCGAGCAACGCCGTGCCGCTGGCATCCCCGTATTCCATCACTCGCTGGCCTGTCAGCCAGAAATTCAGATAATCATGAGGCAGAAGCACCGTAGCCAGCCGGCGGTAATTCTTCGGCTCCTTTTGCTTGAGCCAGAGAATCTTCGAGGCGGTGAAGCCGGGCAGGACGGCGTTGCCTAACTCGCGGATGGCCGTCTTGAGCCCGCCCAACTTGTCCGTCATCTCGTCGCACTGCGCGGCGGTCGAGGTGTCGCACCACAGCTTGGCGGGCCGAATCACCTCGCCGGCCTTGTCCATCGGCACAAAACCGTGTTGTTGGCCGCTGACGCCAATGGCCTTGACTTCGCTTGAGGTCGCTTTTGCCTGGCGAAGGGCCTTCTTAATCGCGCCAGCGGCTGCTTCCCGCCAAGTCTGCGGATGCTGTTCCTTGGCGCCCGGCGGCAGGCCGGGAATGAGGTCATATCCCTGGGCGGCGGAGGCGATAACCTTGCCATTCCGGGCATCCACGACCAGGACTTTGGTGGACTGCGTGCCGCTGTCGATTCCGAGTAAGAGCGTTCTCATAGGGTCTGGAACTGCGAAACGATAGATACCTAACAAACTCCTCCGCGGATGAAAAGCCGAAACAGGCTGTCACCATGCCCCGTCACGGACAAAGTGCGTGCCGAGGGCTTGTCCGAGACGACGTAAGCAGTCTATGATCAACGGCTTACGCCCGAAGCGACCGAATCGCATCAGAGACTCGTTACGCCGTCTCACAATGGTTTGGGCGGACTTTGTCGGTCGCCGGGTCTCACCATGGACAATGTCATTTCCCGTTTTGGCTGGATGTCGCCTGGCAGGCGCCGATGTCGTTACGGCCAATGCGCGGAGTGCCGAAGAAGTCGTTGGTGACGTAAGGCGTCACCAGGCCCGCCCCAATGGCCGGGCTGTCGGGTTGAGGCATGAACAGGCCGTGTGCCGGGTCGGTCAGTTTGGGGTCGGCAATGCGCGAGTAAGTATCGAACCCCTCGGCGCGCCATTGGTCCCAGGTAATCCCGTTGTGCCATTGCAGGTCTCCTCCGAAAAACATCTTGGCCCCGGGCGCTGGCCAAAAGAGATTGTAATTGGAGTCGTTGTCCTGGGCATGGTAAGGAGGCGGAGCTTTCACGATAAACACCGGCACGCTGGGGAGGACGGCCCGCTTAGGCGCGTAAAAGATGTTATTCTCGACGCGATCATGGCTGGCTGTGGTTCTGGAGGCCTGGAGGCCGTGAATCGCAACCCCTTTCCACGTAAAATCGTTATTCAGGACATAGACATAGGACGAGGCGGATACAAAGACCCCTGGACCCTCAAAAATATTGTTGCGGACAATAATGGGGTGCTGCGGCGAGCCGTTGCTGACCTCGATAATGAGATCGGACGACCTGCCATGAGCCGCGATAAACCGGTTGCCCTCGATAATGTGCCCATCGCCCATGGTGTCGAGCCAGAGTCCGGGCCCGGCCACGATGTCCTGGAACGTATTCCGGCGAATGATCATGTTCCGAATGTGCGGGATCAGCTTTACGCCGCCGCAGTGCCAGGCGGCGCTATACCTGCGGTAATTGTCGTTCGCAAAAAGGTTGCTCTCGTAGCGCGTGCCTTCGCCCTCCAGGCCGCTGCCTTCCATCCCGTTCCAGGAGAGAGTGGAATCCTCAAGCACGCATGACTCCCCGGTGCCGATGAGCCCGAGAAAGGCATTATAGGAGAGGTCCAGGTGATCGAAGATGTTATGGTTCCCGCTGAGGTTCAGGGCCTCCATATTCGAGTAGCGTATCGAGAGGCCCGATATGTGGAGGTCATGCTGGATACCGAGGGCCAGGAATCGGTCCAGGGAGACTTCGATAGGCTGGCCGTTGGAATTCGAGCCATCGGGAAGCCAGACGAACAGGCGCCCATAATTGGGGTCGGCGCGCTTGTTCTCGTAATAGAAGTCGCCGGCTATCATGTCGTTCTGGTTGGTGCGGACCGAAGTGATATGGGTTGGTTCGCGGGCGTTTGCGGCGGAGTTGACCTCCTGGAGCAGACGCGGGACGGTGCCATCGATCGCGACCTGCTGGGGGACGACAGCGCCTGGATGCTCGGAATCAAGCGCCACAACATCTCCATGCCGGTAGAGCCACGGATGGTTCGTTCTGACGTACCCGTTCCAATCCA
>JBJKSV010000022.1:0-5718 GCA_046703605.1 Limisphaerales bacterium | reverse complement strand
GTTTCTGCTCGTCAAGCTCAAAGCCGTTTCGCCGGCCAAACCTCCTGTGGCAAAGAAGGGGCTTTCGCCGGCATCGTTCAAGGGGATTAGTCTGGACGAACCGGCCTTCGCTCCAATGCGGGATGAAAGCGCTGATTGACACCGGCGTTTGGTTTCGCTGAAGGCATTCAGCGGCTTCCCGCAACGTTACTTCCCGAACGTCCGCTGACCCCCCGCGCTCTCGACAACTTTGGCCCCAAACGGCATTCTGGGCGAGTGCGTTTTTCAATCATCACTCCGAGCTACCGGAGTTCGGCTTGGCTGCGCCTCTGTATTGCTTCCGTGGCCGACCAGGAAGTCGAGGTGGAACACGTCGTGCAAGACGCCGGCTCGGATGACGGAACGCTGGATTGGCTGCTGGCGGACCGGCGAGTGCGTGCATTTGTGGAAAAGGACGACGGGATGTATGACGCTGTCAATCGCGGCCTCCGCCGAAGCAGTGGCGACATTCTGGCCTATCTGAACTGTGATGAACAATACCTGCCGGGAGTTTTACCCGCCGTGGCGGCTTATTTCCAGCGCCATCCTCAGACTGAGGTCGTGTTTGGCGATGTGATAATGGTCAACGCCGAGGGGCAATACGCCTTTCATCGCAAAATGCAGGCGCCCCTCAAATATCATACGTGGCTTTGCCATCTCTCGACCTTGAGCTGCGGGATGTTCTTCCGGCGCAGCATTGTCTCAGAGCGCGCCCTGCTCTTTGACGGCCGCTGGCGCGACGCCGGGGATGCCGAATGGATGTTGCGCCTGATGCGCAACGGTGTCAGGATGGCCGCACTCAGACGCTTCACATCCGCATTTACCGTGACCGGCAACAATATGAGCATCCAGGCCAACGCGCGGCGAGAAAATCGCGAGCTGCGCCAGACCGCCCCTGGATGGGCCCGCGCCTTGAGGCCCGGCATCGTTCTTCAACACCGGCTGAGGCGATTCCTTGGCGGCATGTATCGCCAGGCGCCCTTCACCTACGAAATCTATTGCAAGGCCAGCCCGGAGCGCCGGAAAACGTTCCAGGCGGCGCATCCTCGCTTTCGTCCCTCGTGAAACCGAAGCTGCTAGTCGTGAATCTGTGGGGCTTGGGGGACCTGGTGATTGCCACGCCCTTCCTGCGCGCGGCCTCCGAACGCTTCCGCGTGACTCTCCTGGCCAAACCCTACGCCAACGCCCTTCAAACGCGTCTCTGGAACGAGGTCAAGGTCGTGCCGTTCGTGGCCCCATGGACGGCCTTTAAATACATCGACAAATACCGGCTCCTGGTCTGGCCGTGGCGCGAGATCCTCCGCCTGCGCAGGAGCCTCGCGCGCGAGCGGTTCGACTTCGGCCTCTCGGCGCGGTGGGACCCCCGCGACCATCTGCTGCTCCGGTTGGTTCGCGCCCAAAACCGCCTCGGATTTCCGCGCATGGGAACGCAGCGATGGCTCACCCAGCCCCTGGCGCGTCCTGACCCCGTTTCTCACCAATATGAAAACTGGCGCGTCATGGGCCGCGCCCTTGGTTTCGAGTTGCCGCCTCGCGAGAAGCTTGCCCTGCCCAGGCTGCGGCCCGAAGGCGAAATCCTGGTCCACACCGGCGCCGGCCAGCCCATACGGGTGTGGCCGCTGGAGCGCTATCGGAACCTGGTCGCGCGCCTGCGCCAGGCCCAATACCGCGTTCAGGTGGCCTGCGACCCCGACCAACAGCAATGGTGGCTTGATGCCAGCGAGCGCGAGGTCGCCTGCCCGCGCACGGTGCATGCCCTCTTGGAACTGGTGGACCGCGCCGGCGCCTTTGTCGGCAACGACTCCGGTCCGGGCCACCTGGCGGCCTTTTGTGGCGTGCCGACCTTCACCATCTTCGGCCCTCAACTGCCGGAATGGTTCGCCCCGTTGCACCCCAATTCCGAGTGGGTCGAAGGCAAGGCCTGCCCTTACAAGCCCTGCTCGGACTACTGCCGTTTTCCCCTCCCCCACTGCATGATCAACTCAGGGGAAGAGGAATTGTGGGGACGCACCCTGAGCTTCCTTTGCCGGAACCTGAAAGCGCCACCGTCTCTTGGTAACATTCAGCCATCTCGCAGCCTTTCTTCTCCCAATCATAGTAGCGCAGGACACTCTGCCGGGCGGCTTGACCCTGTGCCCGGAGCAGGTCCCTGTCTTGATCATACCGTCTGATGGCGGCCCCCACGGCCTCAACTACCTCGGCGCGGGTTCCAACCCGAACGCGGGTTCCGCAATCGTCCCGCACCGCTATCGCCGGCCCCTGGCAGTCGAGACAAATCACCGGCAGCTCATTGAACATGGCCTCCAGGACGGCGTATCCGCCGGTATCGTGCAGACTGGGAAAAAGAAACAGGTCGTAATTGGGGTAGATTCTCAGGACTTTTTGGCGCGGCACCCGGCCCTGGAATCGGACTCTCTCCCCCAGGCCCAAACGCTGCGCCAACTGCCGGATGGCGTTCAGATAATTGCCCGAACCGACGAACGTGAGGCTGGCGTCCGTGCCCGAAGCCTTCAAGCCTTCCAGCGCCAGATCGACGCCTTTGACGTAGATAATCTGGCCGACGAACAGAAGCCGCAACGGCCCCGCCGCAGGCCGATGCGGTTCAAACGGCAGCCGCTTCACATCCAGTCCTATGGTCGGCATCAGCCGGGTCTCAAAGCCCAGGCCGGCCAACGTGGCCTGCATCTCTCGCGTCGAGACGAGCACGCGCGTGGACAGGCGCGCTCGCTTTTCCAGGGCCCGGAAGGGGCGGTTCTGGATGAGGTTATCCGCTCGCCGGGCTGCCTCGTTGAGAAGGGCCGGTGAATGGCCCCAGGGCAGAAGCTCGTTCGGCAGCGCCGGGATGCCGCCCACCGGACCCCAAATGCACGGCACACCATGCCCCCACACAGCAATCGGGTAGCGAAAGGCGGCGAAGGTAACATGGTGCATGAGATCGTAGCGATGCGCCTGGTGAAGGCCGGCGATCCACTTTCGCGCGGACCTCTGCCAAAGCAGATAATAGAACTTCACGCCCTTAATCCGCTTCTTAAGCCCCAGCCAGAACGGGCCGCAGTCCTGATAGACAAATCGCGGCAGCGGCCTCTTGCCCCGCAAAGCCTCCAGCGCTCCCTCGATGGCTTGGCGATTGTTCTCGCGCGTCAGCACCGTCACCTCGTGGAACCGGGCCATTTGCAGCGCCCATTGCCAGCCAACCTCCGGCTCCGAGCCTTTGTTGGGCTCGCAGGCGTAGGCGGACATTAGCACTTTCAGCCGGTTGGACATTCGACGCCGCAAAGCTAGGCTGGAACCAGCGCGGCGGCAAGCATGCAAGGCGCTTGAACTTACTGCCGGCGCCAGAGGACGTTCCCCTCGAGATCGCACCACTCTGTGGTATGGTTGACCCGGCGCTTCCGGGCAAGGTGCTTGAGGTAGAAGAGGGTGGGTTCGACGATGTGCTGGTTGTTCAGGAAAGGCTCGGTGTACTGGATGTCGCCGTATTTGGCGTGGTCGATATGGTGCTGCTGGCCAACGTGGTCGTTCCAATCCACCCCCTCGGTCAGAAAACCATAAGGCCCGTGATGGTGTTTGGCGATGGCCCTGAGAATGACCAGGCCATCTCGTTCATAACGCCAACTCCGGAGGGGGTCGCCCGCGCGCGTTTCGGCCGCGGCCTCGAACAGGGCCAGCGCCGCCTCGGCGTTCTCCCACAGGTAAGCCGTATCCCATGACTTCTCCATGAAGAGCAGCCCTTGGGTGGCCACACCGTTGCGGTTGCGGCGCATCTTGAAGTCGTTGAGACCTTGAAGGCATTTCTGGAAAGCAAACGCGCGGATGGTGTTGTTGGTGAGGACGCGCCCAACCTGGTCAAATGTCCGGAACGCCACGGAATAAGCCACGTTCTCATGCGCGTCGTAGGTGTCATGATTGATGCTGCCGAAGAAGCCGCCAGCCCGAATGAAGACGTCCGACTCGCGCTGGAGTGAAGGCCGGTAGTCGGCCAGACCGCGCTGAGTCAGCGCCCCCTGGAGTTGCAGAATGAACAGGCTGTCAGCCGAGGTTTCCCAAAGCGGGTCCTGGCCCCCTTCGGGCGACTTGCGATACGCTTTGCCGGTCGGGTCAATTCTTCGAGGAAACCAGCCGTTAGGCGTCGGTAGAACGTGTTTTTGAATCCAATCGGCGCACCGCACAGCCTGGCGGCGCATGCGTTGGGCGCGCGAACTGCGTCCAAGGTCATCAGCAAACCGCAACAATTGGAAGGCGATCTTCGCCATCGATCCGGGGCAGAGCCAATCGGAGTTGTGCTTGTAATTGAGACAGAATTTTCCCGTGGTCGTCTCGCGGTAAGGCCGGATGAACCCGCTCTGTTCATCCAGAAAGCCGGCGTCCAGCACATGGTCGAGGATTGCCACTGCGTTGCTTTGCCAGGCGGGCCTGCCGAGGAAAGCTCCCATCTCGTAGATCTCCCAGGCGCCCCCCACCGCGTTGGCGGCCCATCCCGGCCCTTCCAGGTTCCCGAAATCATGCCAGGCCATGATCTTTCCCTCGGGATTGACGAAACTCGATATGGACATGAGGTGGCCGTGGGAATCCTCTCGCAGGGTCTTGGTGAGCGTAAACCCCACGGAATCCAGCGCCGAATCC
This sequence comes from Limisphaerales bacterium, assembly GCA_046703605.1. GTDB lineage: Bacteria > Verrucomicrobiota > Verrucomicrobiia > Limisphaerales > UBA8199 > JAJYHY01. The sequence goes on along the minus strand of JBJKSV010000022.1, from coordinate 1,077 downwards.
ATGATGGTGTAGGCCGGATTCTCGGGGACATAAAACTCCGGCAACCTGGCCGCTCTCCTTTGCGCCCCGGCTTCCAGGCAGAGGAGGGGGACAGCGGCCAACCAGGAGATGAGGACGCGGCAGATCCGGTTTGATTTCATGGCTGCCATCATTGACCGCTTTGCGCCGCCAGGTCAATCGCGCGGTCGCTCGCGGAAGAAACTCGAACAAGGCTGTAACTCCTGAAGGAGGACGAGAAATGTCCTGACAAGTGCGCTGAGATGTTGCATGTTTTTGCCCGCTCATGAAGCAATGGATTTCTGAATATATTGAGGCGCAGAAGGCCGCACTGGATTCCATCCCGGCGGAGGGGGTGGCGGAACTGATCGGCAAGCTGCGCGCGGCGCTCCAGGAGGAGCGGCACATTTTTGTTTTTGGCAACGGCGGCAGCGCGGCCAATTCGTCGCATTTTGCGACCGATCTGGGCAAAGGCGCCTCGGACAAGACGGGCAAGCGTTTCCGTGTCCTCTCGTTGTGTGACAACGTGAGCTGGATGACTGCGCTGGGAAACGATTACGCCTACGAGGACGTGTTCGTGGGGCAATTGCAGAACTATGGCAAGCCCGGCGACCTTGCCCTGGGGATAAGCGTCAGCGGCAATTCGCCCAACTGCGTCAAGGCGCTGCAATGGGCCAAAGACCATGGCCTGAGCACCGTGGCCCTGGTCGGGGCGAAGCGGGGGCGTATGGCGGATATTGCGGGACAGGTCATCGTCATCAATGACACGCATTATGGCCGCGTTGAGGACGCCCAGATGGGGATTTGCCATCTGCTTTGTTACGCATTCATGCAACATCCGGAATGGGCAAGGTAGGAGCGCGGAGGCCCTCGTCCGCGTTTCCTTAGAGCCCGGTCGCGGACGAGGCGTCCGCGCTCCTAGCTAGCGCCCGCCGGGGCAAGTAAGTAGATTGTTGGTGGAATGGCAGTTGCCGAGAAGATTCGTGAAAAGCTCCGAACCGTCCCGCACAAACCCGGCATCTACCTGATGCGGGACCGTTTCGGGACGGTCATTTACGTCGGCAAGGCCCGGGACTTGCG
>JBJKSV010000021.1:0-2981 GCA_046703605.1 Limisphaerales bacterium | reverse complement strand
CGCTATCAGAGAGCACCCCGATTTTGACTCCGCTGCCATCAGCCAGGAAAACGCGGCGGGCGTCGTCCACCCGATGGGCAATGGCTCCAGCAGAGAAGGTTTCGGTGTTCGTGGTGGCCTTGGCGGCGCGGCGTATCGAGAAAACGTCATTTCTCGAACCGAGGACCTCCGCCAGCTCGACCGGAATCAGCGCGCGCACGGCGCCATAACGCGGCACACTGCTCACGACCAACCCCCCGTTGCGCTCGATGAACAGGCCCACATTCTTCACGGCGCGCGTCTGGATGTCCACCAGCACTCTGCCGTCCGGTTCAAGCTGGAGCGAGGGCCTTAGAGCCGGAAATCCCAGCGCCTTGAGCCGATGTTCCTTCTGGCGAACGGCGTAGATTAACTGCGAGCCGAGTTTGCGCTCGGCCGGTGTGCGAGCCATCTTCTCGGCCTGCAAGGCGCCGATTTGCTCCCGCGCCAGGGTCCCGATCTGCCTCTCCCCGGCAGGCGGCAGCGCTCCATAAAGCGCAGGGATGGAATCTATTAGGAGCAGTAAGGCAGAAAATGCCAAAATGGCGGCGCTTCGCAGCCGGCCGGAAAATGCTCGCGGTTTCTGATTCGGACACCCGATCCTCGTTTTCATAGGCCGCCTTGAGTGCAGTTAGATGCTTGTTCTGAGACTGATTTCAGTTGCCTTTGCGGCGTGTTCCGCTCGCGATAGTGAAGTCAATGCCGGCGAGACCATCCGACTAAAACCGGGCCTGAAAAGATGGTCATGACACACCATTTGGATTCCAGTTGCTATCTGCATCGGCAGGGTGAGTATGAATAGAGGTGGCCGGATTGCAAGCCAAAAGAAGGCTCACCCGGAGGCGATTCTTAACGCCGCCTTAGCCGGAAGAATTCCGCGTTGCTGGAAGGGGATGCGAAATACGGGCTGGCGGCGCCAGTCAGGTCTGTATAGGGACCAAGGAGGGTCGGAGCCGCCTCAAGACAGAAAGAGGGATCGTCCCAGTTCAGTTGGAGGAACATGCCATCGAACCAGATCTTAAGCGGGATTGGCGCCGGCACTTCCGATGGCAAAACGTCACTGAAGGAAAGGGCCACTTTCAAATCGCCGATCAGAATGGTGGCGCCAAGATCGGCGTCTTGCCGGAACCCATAGGAGAGGATCGGCACAGCCGGCTGGAGGTCCCAAGCGACAACCGCGGTATCGAACTCGGAGGCGGGGTTCACCCAAAGGGTGGTCGTCGCCGCATCCAAGTCATAGCGTTCCACAAGTCTATAGGTCGTGTTGATATCCAGGTCCATCGGAAATTCCGTGGGCACCCCCGCTCCGTTGGCGGTAAAAAGATGAAAGCAGCCGGGCGTCACATTTGTTGTTCCCGCGTAGATGCGCCCGCGCAAGGTGCTGCCATCGGCGAAGTGCGCGAACAAGGCCGGTGCGAGCTTTGGCAAGTTCAGGAAGGTCGCCTTGAAGGAGGCATAGAGAACGGTGCCATTGTTCTTGGTCCAGGGTGCGCCGAGCAAGGGCGCCACAACGTCTTCGGTCTGGGACGAGGTGATCTGAAGGGTCGCATTGGTTACCTGGCATTGGCCGGCGATTCCCGAACGCGTCGTCCAGAATCCGCCGGAATTGGTGTCGAGCGAACCCTCAGCATACTCAAGCGGCTCATCCAGCAAGACCGAATCCGAGGCGGTCACCTCGAGCGGAAAGACGCTGCAAGTAGTGTTCGTGCCGTCGCTCACCGTGACCGTGATGGGAGTTACGCCCGTCCGCCCGGGCGCTGGGGTGATAATCAGAGTGCGATTGCTGCCGCTGCCCTCGAACAAGAACCCGTCCGAGGGGACGAGTCCGGGATTGGCGGAGGCGGCGGAGACCGAAAGGGCGCCGGGTGGCGTCTCGCAGTCGGAAAGAACGAGCGCAATCGGAGGCGTGGGGATGCCGGAGAAGGTGTTCGCGCGCGACATCCCCGTAATGCTTGGGGGAGTATTCTCTGGCAGAACATCAATGTCAAAGCTTGTCGATGCCAGCCTGCCTCCGGAGTCCATCACATTCAGCGTGATCGTGGCGGCGCCGGGTTGGTCCGAGGCGGTGACCGCGACGCTCCGAAGGGCGCCATTGCCCGCCAGGACGATTGCGGTATCAGGCACAACGGTTGGATTGGAGGAGACGGCAGAGACGAGGAGGTTTTCCGGCGCATCTTCGGCATCTCCAACTGTGAAGGGAAGGGCGCCCGTGGAGTGGCGGGTGCGAATGGTCTGGTTGCTGACCGCCGAAATCGTTGGCGGCGTGTTGGCGCCTGGAATGGGAACGCCCGAGACCGTCACCATGTCGAAGCGGATGGTGCCGCTCTTGCCGTATGTGGACCCTGGCTTGGTGGCGACATAGGACTCGGCTCCCCAGCCGTTGGCAGTGCTTTCGAACTCGGCGACGAGTTGGAACCCGAACAAAGGATTATCCGCCGCCCCCGGTATCGCGCTCAGGTCGATGGTTTGGTTTGTGAAGGCGTTCTCTGCGGGAACCGTGATGAGGTCTGCTTCGTTGAATCGGATACCGTCGAGGGTGTATTGGAGGCGCAGGTAGCGGGTGGCAGTGGCGCTGTTCCGCTGAGACCAGCTTATTGAGATGTGCTCGAAACCAGTGGTATCGATGTCGAAGCGGACACCAGCCGTCTTGTTGTCGGCATCCGCGGCGGGATAACCCGCAGTGTTCCAGCCCGAGTTGTCAGCCGAGCCGGCGGGGTCCAAATGTGTGTCGCCAGACGCGAACTCTCCGCTCGACGCCGCGGTCGTTCCGCCTACGTGAGAGGCACTCCCGCCGCCGACGCAAGGCGCAAGCGTGCCCGTTGAGGCGGCCCCATCCGGAGGGGAGCTGTTGAAATCCCATTGCGCGATGATTTCACCCTCCCCGGGGCTGAGGGCGCCACAGAGAAAGAAGACGAAAAGCAAGTCTCGTTTCATTGTTATTCAGGCCGCCTTTCCAAGCCGCG
>JBJKSV010000020.1:0-5762 GCA_046703605.1 Limisphaerales bacterium | reverse complement strand
AACACTACCAGCGCAATACCACAGGCCAGCCAGCATCCGAGGAACTTGCCTACGACGACCTGGCCGCGGGTGACTGGCTTGGCCAGGAGCGGGAAGATGGTGCGGCTCTCGCGCTCGGCGGGCAATTGGCGGGCTGTGGTGGCGATAGCGATGACCAGGGCCGAGATCCAGATGAGCAACAGGCAGATGTCTTTCAGGTAACGAACAATTTTATCCTCGTGGAAAAAGTTCACCGAGGCCATCATCAAGGTGATAACGGCTGTCACGACGAACAGGACATAAAAGTCCTTCCGGCGGTAGAGTTCCTTGATGACAATTCCCGACAGGGCCCAGATGGTGCTAATACTTGCCTGAATTCGACTCATGCTCTTTGCTCTCGCTGGCAGTTCATTCCATAGCCGATAATCTTGAGAAAAATACGTTCGAGGTCCATTTGGTGCTCTTCGAGGAGGTCGGCCACGCGGCCCAACACCTGCAATTTCCCCTGGTGAATGATCGCGATACGGTCGCAGACTGTCTCAACTTCACCCAGTTCATGGGATGAAAACAGAACAGTCTTGCCTTCGCTTCTGAGGCGCTGAATGATCTCGCGCACCTTCATCCGGCCCAGGGGGTCCAGGCCGCTGGTCGGCTCATCCAGGATGAGCAAATCCGGGTTGTTGATTAGGGCCTGCGCCAGGCCGATGCGCTGTTGCATGCCTTTGGAGTAGGTCCGGATCAGGCGCTTGCGCGCATCCTCCAACTCGACCAATTTGAGGACCGAATCGATTCTGGCCTCCAGCTCGCGGCGCGGGATGCGAAAGATCCGGCCATAAAACCTCAAGATCTCTTCCGAGGTCAGAAACTTGTAGTAATAGGTCATCTCCGGCAAATACCCAATTCTTTGGCGCGCAATGGGTTGTCGAACATCCACGCCAAAAATCGAGGCGGCCCCGCGCGTCGGCGGCTGAAAACCCAGCAACACTTGCATCGTGCTGGTTTTGCCCGCGCCGTTGGGGCCCAGAAAGCCAAATACTTCCCCTTGATAGATCTCCAGGTTCAAGTCCTTTACGGCCGTGGTGGCATGCTGGCCAATCCCGCGTCCGGGATACTCCACTACAAGGTTCTCAATCCGGATCACCGCCGTCCGTGAACTCGGACGGGCCGGACTTTGCTTGGACACAATGCTCGGGGCCTCAACACTCATAGTTGAACATCAATAGATATTGGATGCATTCAGTGTGCCAGTGTTCGAGGATTAACCTCAATCGCCGGAAGAACCCGATAAACCGGGGGTAAAGTGCCCGATAAAGTGGACCTGGACCAAAATAAGACGTGCGGAGCAAGGGGCAGGCGATATTGACACTGGCAGGCCAACCGGATAGTCAGGTTGAATGCAAGAAGCCCGGTTCAAGCCGGTGGACCTGTTCCCCCTGGTGCTGTCGCTCTTCGGACTGATCGTGGCCTTTCATCTTGGCAACGCAGTCCTCGGCAAGTCGCTGCTCCGCGCCCAACACCTGGGCACGGCGCTGGAGTACGCGCATGGCCCGATCAATCTGCTGCGCCCGATCATTGTGGGCGCCAACGCAAACGGTTCCCCAACCGCGCTGGAGCTGCCCCTGTGGCAGGCGGCGGCCGGACTTGCCTTTAAGGTTGTCCATTCGACCTGGTATGGCTGGGCGAACCTGGTCTCATTGATCCTGTTCGCCACTTGCCTATGGCCATTTTTTCAGATCGCCCGCCAATACGCCGGCGAGCGCGCGGCGTGGTGGGCTACGGCGTTCTTCCTCGCTGAACCGCTCATCGTCTTTGTCGCGGGCGAGGCTGCCGACGACGGCCTTTGCCTGGTGCTGAGTCTATGGTTTCTCTTCTTTGCCGAACGGCTGGTCCGGACCGGCCAGGGGCGGTGGTGGTTTCCGGCCGCGCTTTTCGCGGTGCTCTCGGCGGTGACAAAACTGCCGTTCTTCATGGCCGCCGGCTTGTGCGGCGTGGCGATGCTGCTTGCCAACCGCGTCCGAGCCTGGCGCCCATGGCTCATGCTCGCGAGCATTGGCGCGCTCGCCGCCTTGGCCTTGATAGTCTGGACACGCTATACCGATAAGTTGGCCGCCCACGCCGAGTTTCCCTATTATGACTTCCGCATCTCGCACAACCCCAATGTCGCCTTCTGGTTCTTCGGCGATCTTCAGTATCGGCTCAATCCCAGCGTCTGGCTCAAAGGGGGGTGGCGTTTCCTTCATGCCACTTTGGGAGCGCTTCCCTTGGCGGGACTGCTCCTCCTGGCCCTGTTTCGCCGAGGCGACGCGCTGCCAAAGCTTTGGCTCCTGGCCGCCTTTGTGCCCATCCTCGTCTTCACGCCCATTATTCTGCAACAATGGCATTATTTCCTGATGTGCAGCCCTGCGGTGGCGCTGCTTTGCGGGAGCGTCCTGGCGCGCTGGGAGGTCTATTGGTCACGGGAGTTGCCGCAAGCCTGGCTATGGCCGGTCGTAGCGGGAATTGTGCTGGTCGGCTCTTCGATTGATGGCCTTCTGGCGATGAAGATTGGACTCTACTACGACTATTTCCCCCAACACGTGGCCGCCATCCTCCAAAAGTACACCAGCCCGAAGGACAAGCTCATTGTCTATGGGGTGCAGGGCAGCGGCGGCGAAGTGCTCTTCCGCTCCGGGCGCCAGGGATTGATGGTCTATTCGCTCAAGACATTGCCGGGGGTTACGAGCGCTGAAGGTCTTCATGAGTTGCTGGGCAAACCGGATAATCTCCGGCGGCTGAAGGCCCTTGGCTTTGACAAGCTGGTATTGTTGAGCGAATCCCCGGTCTGGTTCGCGGTCGAGGCGGAAAACCCGGGCAGCGAGGCACAGCGCATCCTCTATCCACAGTCGATTTCAGCGTCGGTGGATGCGTGGCCCACCGTGTATCGATCCGAAGATGTCCTGATAAAGAGCATCCCCTGAGCTTATTCTCGAACCGCAGTTTGAGGCGCTTGAGCGGACGCAGGGGAGGGGTTTCCCATGCCCAGGTCGCGGAGCAGTTCGGCCTCGAGAATGTGGCTGAACTTATGGGCGCCGCGGAAGTTGAGGTGGTCGGCATCGGCGAAGTCGGAATCGGTAAACCGGGGATCGAACATGTAGTTGCGATAGGGAACGTCGTACTTTTGTGACAACCGGTGGACGGCTTTTTGCATCTGGCGGTAGGTGGCGGGCTGGATGAGAGCGTCGTAAAACCGGGTGACGGGCGAGGTGATGAGCAGGACATGGATGTGCCGGCGACGCAGGTCCTGGATGAGCCGGTCGAGCCGGGCCAGAATCGGCTTCATATTCTCGGGTTTCATCATGGCCTCATGGCGTTGAACGGTCGCCACAGCAGCGGTGTAAAGGAAATTAGTGTCCGCTTTCGCAGGCAGGAGGTTGCCGTCCGGGCGATTGGTGAGGCCGCCCCACTCGTCAAAGTGGACAGTCGCGTTGGTGGCGATGCCGAAGGTGACGCGGGCGCGAAAGCTCTCGGAGCAGAGGAAATAGGCGCTGAGATTCCGGGCGCTGACCGTCTTGTGCCAGTTGCGGTGGGGGATGGAGTAGAAATAGTCGTACTCGTAGGCGCGCCAGGGTTCAGGGCCTTCGTCCAGCTCATATTCGAGCGAGAAGTAGGAAATCGGCAGAATGACGAGCTTCAGGGACTTGAGTTTGGGGAGGTACTTGTAAATGAGGGCGGCATCGTAATAGAGGCTCTGGCTCTGGCCGGCCAGGTTGAAGGCCGGCAGGCCCAATTCTTTTGGCAGGATGCCGGCAAATTCGTGCGAGGACCCCAGGACGAGGACCTGGACGCGGCCCGCCACGCGCGCGAGGAGGTGATTTTTGGCCTGGATGTCGCTCGGTTCGAGATGGGCGAAGCGGAGTTCGAAGAAGAGCAGAAACAGGATGAACGGCGCCGACAGGAGGAATAGCCGGACGAAAAGCCGCAGTTGAGGGCGCGCCGGGCGAGGCGGGCTCTCTTTTACGGGGGTTTGAGTTAGCGTCAGCAGGTCGTCCATTCGAGTCTAAAACTGGAAGTAAATGAACCGCATCGGCTCGACGGCGTGGAAGAAGAACAACGCGGCGACCAAGCCGTAATAAAGGCTCCAGCGGAACCACCAGGGACGGGCCTTGAACCCAGCGCGGGCGCCGGGATGCGCCTGCCAGGCCTCGACCACCTCCATGACAACGATCCAAAACGAGCCGAGTACTATCCAGGCCAGGCCCTGTTTGCCAATCTCAGCGGCCAGATACGCCGGGTGCAGGAGGGTGCCCCAGCCGGTGAACATCCGCGTGCAGACCAGCATCGCCTGGTCGAAGGTTGCCGCGCGAAAGAAGATCCAGCCGATGCAGACGAGGGTGAAAGTGCAAACCGTTCGAAGGGCGCGATGGAGCGATTCGCGTGAGGCCAAACCGCTCCAATCCACGACCCGCTCACGCCACCGGCGCGTGACGGCTCCGCCAAGCAGGTAGAGTCCATGCAAGCCACCCCAGATGACGAACGTCCAGTTTGCGCCGTGCCACAGGCCGCTCACCAGGAATACGATCAGGATATTCATTGCCCAGCGCATGGCCGGAACGCGATTGCCCCCCAAAGGGAAATAGACGTAATCGCGGAACCAGGTGGAGAGGCTGATGTGCCAGCGCCGCCAGAATTCCGCCACGCTGCGGGCGTGATAGGGGCGGTCGAAATTGGTCATGAGACGGAAACCCATGACGCGGGCGGCGCCAATGGCGATGTCCGAATAGCCGCTGAAATCGCAGTAGATTTGGAAGGCGAAGAGCAGTGTTGCCACAAAGAGCAGCGGCCCATCGACCTGGCCGGGCGCGGCATAGACCGGATTGACGAAGAGGGCGACGCGGTCGGCAATGACGGTCTTTTTGAACAGGCCCCAGGCCATGAGCTTCAAGCCGCTGGTGACGCGGTCGTAGTCGAAATGATGGACTTCGCGGAATTGGTGCAGGAGGTTTTGCGGGCGCTCGATGGGGCCGGCCACCAGTTGGGGGAAGAACATGACGTAGAGGGCGTAAATGCCGAAGTGCCTTTCTGGCGCTTGGCGTCCGCGATACACTTCGATGGTGTAGCTCATGGCCTGGAAGGTGTGAAAGGACAGCCCCACAGGCAGCACCAGGGCCAGGGTGCCAATCGAGTAATTCCAGCCTATCAGACGGGCGAGCGCCTCCAGGTTGCCATTGAGAAAGTTAAAATACTTGAACAGCGCCAGCACCCCGATGTTCGCTATCAGGCTCAGGCCCAGGCACAACCTCCGCCGCGCCCCCTGCGAGCGGGCGATGAGCAGGCCGGCGAAGTAATCCACGACAATCGTGAAGGCGAGAATCAGGATGTACTTCGGGATGAAGTACATGTAGAACACGCAACTGGCCGCCAGCAGCAGGCTCCAGCGCGCCCGGTGGGGCAGCCCGAAATACAGGGCCACCACCAGCGGGAAGAAGAGAAAAAAAGCCAGCGAGTTAAAGAGCATGGCAGATGCTCAGGTGAAGCTGCTGGACGCATGGGCCGTTACAGAGCATGAAGGGCCACTACAGCTTCCACCCGGGCCGGTATTCGTAACGGAGCAGCTTGTTGGCGTCCGGATCATTGGTGACCCGCAGATTTTCGCTATCCCAAAGCAGTTTGCCGCCGCCGTTGTGGATGCAGACCGAACCCAACAAAACCGCCTCGGTGAGGGGGCCGGAGAAATCGAAATTCGAGCGGGGCGGGCCGCCTCGCCCTTTGCATGCCTCGACCCACTCCTTGTGATGGCCGATGGA
>JBJKSV010000019.1:0-3238 GCA_046703605.1 Limisphaerales bacterium | reverse complement strand
CCTGAAGGATGCGCGGCGTTGAGCAAATATCGGGTGACCTTTTTCTCAGGCACGACCGCCAAATGCGCATTAGGCAGCCACATTCGACAGCCCCCATCCAGCGGCTCAACCTTTGACCGTCAGCGCTCATGAACCAGGCGCCGTGCATACTACCACTGTCCCTCTCGGCTGTCCACGTCCCACCTCGAAGCGCGCCCCAATCATGCCCGCCCGATGGGCCATGATGCGCAAGCCCAGGCCCGAATTTTTCGGCAGAGGCTCCGGCAGCCCCGCGCCGTCGTCACTCACGCGCAAGGCAATGCCCTCCTCCAGCGACTCCAGCTCGATAACGATGTTGCCCGGCTTGCCATGTTTGATGGCGTTGCTGACCGCCTCCTGGGCAATCCGGTACAAGTGCCCGGAGGCCGCCGGATCACGAACCAGCACCGGAGAATCGCACTCAAAGCGGCACGAAATCTTGAATAGGTCGCTGCTGTTGGCCGCCAGTTCCTCCAAGGCCTGCATCAAACCCTCTTGGCCCATCTCGATAGGATGCAGCCCTTTGGCCAGCTTCCGCGAAAGGGCGATGCCTTCCTCCACCAGTTCCACCACGTCTCCGGCGTGAGCCGCCTCGGGAAGATGACGGGCGGAAAGCTTTTCCTCGAGCACCTGCCCAGCCAGGGCCGTGGCGGTAAGGTGCTGGCAGAGGCTGTCGTGCAGGTCCTGACCGATGCGTCGTTGCTCGCGCTCGCTGACCTCCAGCAACTCCCGCTCCACGCGCTCCCGCTCGGCGATCTCGTCACTCAGCGCGGCCGTTCGCTCGCGGACGCGGGCCTCCAATTCCTGCGTCAAGGAGCGCAACCGCGCCAGGAGCCACACCACGACAAAATAGAACGCGAGCACAATCGACTCATTCCAAACCGGCACCAGCGGGTTAGGGTAGCGAGAGCCTTTGGCCAAGTCGCCCGCCAACGACACCGCCACGCTGAACATCGATATGAAGCATGCGAATCCCCGTCCTACGAACCAAGCCGCTATGCCCACGGCCATCAGGTAGAACACAGAAAACGAGAACTGCGGGCTGGTGGCGTAGTCAATGAACCCAACCATTACCACCATGAGTACCGTCACCCCTACGTAAGAGGTTCGCGATTGATGCTCGAGCCGTTCAATCCATCCGAACATAAGCGTCCCGATCTTGCGCTCAGGGGATGCCCTGGCGCAAGGGCTTCGCGTTGGAAATCTCGCTCTGTACGATTTGGCCTCACAAAGAATTTAGGCGCCGCCTAATGGATTGCCGGCCTGACCCGTGCAAGCATTCTGAGCATGACGTTAAGCACCATTGTTCTGATTGCCGCGGCTTCGATCGTTTATTCCTCGGTCTTTGTGTTCATCGGCTGGACAGTCTGCGCCGTGCGCAAAGACGAAGCTCGCCAGGGCACGGAGAAAGCTGGCGGGGTATCGCGGTGATTGTGGAGAATTCGGGCATCTGTGACCGGCCGGCACTCTCAAACTGATTGACAGAGGGGTGCTGGTTGTGATAAGATAACCTGTATCACATGTCGGACAACAATTACAATCAATTAACAAATCTCGGCTAAACGCAGGATTTGCCAGAGCGACTTGCGTGCGACTGTCCAAAAGCCGAAAACAAAACACCGGGAAAAATGAAAACGACCATGAAGTTTGCAGCGGCGGCGGTGATTCTCGCCTCAGCGTTGGCGCAGGGCTGGGCGGCTTCAACCAATATTGTCCAGAATATCAACTTTCAGTTCACGGTCTTCGAACAAGGGCCGACCAATAAGCCCTCGGCCAACGTGACCGTCATCAAGATGGATACTACCCGTCTCACTACTAAAGACATCATCGTCGTGCTGGGGACGGCGACAAAGAATACCTTCTCAAAAGCGGCCAGACTGGTGCGAGTTACCGGGATCAATGGCGGTTTAGGCAGCATCGAAGTCCGCGACGGGGCCAACGTCGTCGATGTAACGAGCTACTTCGCCGGTTCGGGCAACTCGACTGAAATCGGAAGTTCAACCTCCAACAGCAAGAGCGGCATTTCCAGCGGGGTTACGATGAGTCTATTCCACCTGTCTCTGGGCAATGTTGCCCCGGCCTCGCTGACGGCTGACGGCCTCGCGACGACGCATTATTCGACCGTCATCTTCAAGAAGGTCCCGGTGGAGGTTGATGACTTCCGCGCAAACCTGGCCGGCAGCGGAACCGACACGAGCGGCGCGCCCTTCGTCACTTCCGGCTCGCTCACCGTCCTCGGCCACACAATCGAGGTGAAATGATGGGGCCTCAGCAATGAAGAGATTCCAGCTCGAGCGTTTCGGGCCAGGGCAGAAGTTTCTTCAGTCCTGGCTCGAGTGAGGATAACCGGCTGGAATGGACTGGCCATGAGGACGAAGGTAATCATACCGGTGCTTCTTGTGGGAAGCTTCTTCCTGGCCGTCGCGGCGTTCGTCCACTTCCGCACGGGCACGTCTCCGAACGGGCGCCTGGTTGCACGGCTTCCTCGGCACGGCCACGCCAGTTTGCCCGTGACGGTTCAAGGACCTGCATTGTCGCAGCCGGACGCATTTTCGGACGCCGCGCCCAAGGCGCCTGACCGGGCGGCAGAAGATGCGGACGCAACCAACATGCGGCACGAGGAGTTCGTCAACGGCAAAATAGTGTGGTTGCAGAACCTGGCCATGACGAGCGACCCGGCTGCGCTCCAGACTATTCTGGCCGAGCTCTCCAATCCGGAAGAGAGAATCCGCCAGGCGGCGGTGGCGGCGGCGGTGCAATTCGGGAGTGCGGATGCTATCCCAGTGCTGGAGGATGCCGCCTACTCCGCACAGACTCCGCAGGAACAGGCCGCAATTCAAAAGGCGATCGAGCTTTTGAGACTGGCTCCCCTTTCTGCAACTAAAACGCCCGCGCCCTGAAGCTTAAGAGCGCCCTCAAAGCCTGGGTCTCACTGGCGCTTGCGCTTTCGTTTAGACGCCGGCGGCTCGGTTAATTTCGGCGGCCTGCGTGATCAGTTCAGTGCGATGCCACGCCGGATGTAGGTGGGCACATCGAGGTCTTCGCCTTTGTGAATGGTTGGCTCGCTCTTTTCGAAACGGTCCTTGGAAACGATTTGGAGAGGGAGTTGGCCCTGGCGCAGGCGGGGGAGCTTGGCCTGGGAAACAGAAGGGTCGGTACGCTGGGACTCAATGAATTGAGGGATCTGCTCCGGCGGGACGGAAGGCGGGGGCGGAACGAA
>JBJKSV010000018.1:0-6137 GCA_046703605.1 Limisphaerales bacterium | reverse complement strand
GCGTCGAGCACATCGTGCAGGATTCCTGCTCTGACGACGGCACCCAGGATTGGCTCCCCAACGACCGGCGTGTCACGGCTTTCATCGAAAAGGACAAAGGCATGTATGACGCCGTCAACCGCGGATTTCGCCGCGCCTCAGGCGACGTGCTGGCCTACTTGAACTGCGATGAGCAATACCTGCCTGGCGCCCTCTTGCGCGTCCACGATTTCTTTCAAGCCCATCCCCAGACCCAGGCGCTAGTCTCTGACACGCTCGTAACCGGCCCCGACGGGCATTACATCTGCCATCGCTGTGCGCTGACCCCGCGCAAGAACCAGATGTGGGTCCGATTCCCCGTCCTCACCTGCGCCTTCTTCGTCCGGCGCAATGCTCTCCAGGAACTCGGTCTCTATTTCGATGCTCAATGGCGCGATATGGGCGACTGGTTCTGGGTTATGGACATGGTGCGCCGCGGCATTCGGATGGCCGTCCTGCCTCAGATCACTTCCATCTTCACCGATACGGGAGAGAACATGAACCTCAAACCCAACGCCCTGCGCGAGCGCCGGCAAAAGTGGCAGATGGCGCCCTTCTGGGTTAAGCTCTGCAAGTATCCCATCATCGCCCTCTACCGGCTCCGGTTGGCCGCGCGAGGCGCCCATCGCCTCAAGCCCTGCGACTACTCGCTCTATACATTGGCCTCACCCGACCGGCGTGTGACTTATCATGTCGCCAGACCAACCTCGTTCTGGAGGAGGTGAGCAGCCTTATGCCTCGGGAAACCGAATTCAGCCGGCTCGTGACGGCGGTCTTCCGCGCCTGGAAGCAGGACGGAATCACCTTCCTTGTCCTCCGCAATCATGAGGATCTCCCATACGCCACAACCAATGACATCGATGTGCTGGTCGAGCCTAGCCAACTCCGGCAGGCTGAACTCGCGCTGGTCAAAGCCGCCCGGCAGGCGGGCTTTGGTCTCCATAACCGCGCGGAATTTGCGACCCTTGCTCTTTATCTGTCCAAGGCCCGTCCCAAAACTGTAGGAGACGAGGTAACGTGTCTCTGTTCCCCTCCAAAAGGCCCAATAGATGAGAGACTCGTTACTTCGTCTCCTACAGTGGATATCGGCTTGGGACAGGCCCTGTCCGGTAAGGGCTCGGTCTCCCAAGTTCACTTTGACCTCTTCGTCGCGCTGAAATGGCGTGGATTCGAGTTCTTGTCCGCTTCAGAGCTTCTGCGCGGCCGCATCGATCGCGGCCTCCTTGCCGTCCCGCACCCGGCGCACCAGGCCGCGTGCAATCTACTCGCCTCGATGATCTACACCGGACGCGTCAAGCCGAAATACCAGGCCTCCATTCTTTCCGGCTTCCGCGCCGCACCGGACACCGCGAGGGCACTGCTCGGTCCAATTTACGGCGAACGCCACGCGGATCTCATCGTCGATGCCAGTTCTGTAGGCGATTGGCCCAGGATCGAGCGCCTCACGGGCACACTCCGACGGATGCTCGTTTGGCGGCAATCTGCCTGCCACCCCTTGAAGACAGCAAACTCTCTCTTCTCCGACACAGTCCGACTCGCTCGACGATGGCTTCATCCCCCCGGGTTAGCCGTTGTGCTCTGCGGCGCGGATGGCTCCGGCAAATCCACTGCTGCTCCCGCTGTGGTTGATGGATTGAGCACCACCTTCAGCCCGGAAAAAGGCGCTCATTTCCACTGGAAACCGCCCGTGTTCTCCGCCCGCCGCCAGACCGCCTGAGGCCCAGCCACCGATCCTCACGGCCAGCCGGCTCGCAATCCGCTCGCGTCGTTGCTGTTCTTTTCCTTCCACTGGCTGGAGTTTTTCCTCGGCTCGGGTCTCCGTGTCCGGCCTATCACGTTTCGGGGTGGGTTGGTGCTCATTGACCGGTTCTACTACGATTTCTTCATCGACCAGCGCCGCTATCGCCTGCGCGTTCCGGAATGGCTCGTGCGCATAGGCTACGCCCTTCTACCCAAGCCGGATTTGGTCATCCTGCTCGATGCGCCCCCAGTGGTGCTCCAGGCCAGGAAGCAGGAGGTTTCTCCAGCCGAAACGGAACGTCAGTGCGCTGCTTATCGCCGCCTTATCGCCGCCCTCCCAAATGGACTGGTTATCGATGCAGCCCAACCTCCAGAAAAAGTCTCGGCGATCATCCAATCGGCCATCCTGGATTTCATGGCCGAGCGGACGGCTCGAAGCGGTGAACAAGGATGGCGTAGAGCCAAGTGGAAAAACGGCAACGCCCGTCGAAGCGCTTGATGCTTTTCCACGCTGCGACAAGCGTTTCAGCGGCCAGATCTTCGGCCAGCGCGGGATTGCGGCACAAGGCGAGGGCCCGCTGAAAGAGCCGGCGCTCGCAAGGGGCTGCCAAATGGCAGAACGCCTCTGCGTCTCCTTCGGCTGCGCGCCGAAGGAGCGCCTCTTGGTCAACGGTGACAGGCTGTCGGCCTGGGATTGTCACTTGTTCTGTGATTGTATCCCCTGTCCTTTGGAAATGGTTCACTCATCGTCCACTCTGGTGATAATTGGGATTCGCCGGTCAGGCCCTGGTTCAATTGCGTCTCGCAACGATTGTAACCCGTCCGCGGTTGGCATCAATATGAAGCAGATCGCCCGTTCGGATGAGTTTTGTCGCTGAGCCAAGATTGGTCACAGCAGGAAGACCATATTCGCGCGCTACAATGCTGCCGTGAGACAGGATGCCGCCCTGGTCCATGATAACCCCGGCTGCCATCACAAAATAAGGTGCCCAGGCAGGATCGGTGAACGGGGCGACCAGGATTTCACCCGGCAGGACCTGCTCATGATCGTTTGCGCGAAGGACAACCCGGGCAAGTCCGCTGACAATGCCCGGTGAAACCGGGATGCCCTCCAGGACCTTGGCGTTGGCGTTTGGGGGAGGCGGCGGAGGGGTGTTCTTGTCGAACTTGCCGAATACAAGGGGTGGAGGATTCAGCGTTCGATTTGCTTCGTAATCCGCACACCGTTCGCGAACACGTTGCTTCGGGTCGAACTCGGCCGTGCCCGTTGCCACAGGCCCAATTTCGCCGCACTCCAGAAAGAATACGTCATCCTGGCGAGAAAGGATTTCTTGCTCGCAAAGGCGCTGGCCGAGCGTTAGCAGGACGCGGCGCAGGAGGGCGTTGTGGCGCACGGCCTGGTTCTTCCATTCCTCACGATTGACCGCGAGTTTCTGGGCGCGTTTCAAGGCGGCGGTGAAGAGCCAGCGTTTGATCGGGTTCCTGAGCCGGCGGCGGCACTCTGCTTCCAGTCGGAGGCGTTTCTCACGCAAACGCTGCTGCTTCTGGACCGGGTCCGACCTGCCGATAGACTGGAGATAACCGCGCACGAGGCCAAGGATGTAATCGGGCGTCTCCTGCCACCGTGCGTTGGACAATTCCAGTTCACCGCGACAATGATGGCCGTGCTCCGCCATGAATGCATCCCAGGCGGTGAGGAACTGATGCCCGTGGGGCCTCTCCCGCAACTTGGGGAGCAACTCCTGCCAGCCGACTCCCGATGTCAGCGCCGATTCCGTCGGTGCATCCTCGTGAGCGAGAGCCGCCAAGCGCCAGAGCGCTAACCCCGCCTCTGCCTCCGCCATCCCGCCCAGACCTGAGAAGAGCCGGTACCCGAGCGTCAGATGGGGGTCGTCCAGCCAATCGCGGCAGGCCTTCTGAAAGACCGGCAGAGCGAACGCCTGGGTGATGAGGTAAAGGAGATCCCACCCCTCGAAGCCTTCATGAAGTAGCTCCGCGAAAAACTCGGTCAGCGCGCGGGTGGACATGGCCTTAACGTCGATGCGAGCCAACCGGTCCATCCTGGCTTTGAGACGAACAGCCCATGCGTCACCTCGCCGAGGAGAGTGGGTCAGCAAGTCCCAGAATAGGCGAGGGATTGACAGAATGTACTTTGGCCAGCGAAAACCCAGGTCCGGCAGGTCTTCCTCTGGGATCGTTATCAAGCCCCGCAGCATCGGCCCGATGTACCCGCCTCCAAGCGCGTTGGCCAGGTTGGGGATTCTCTTGTGCAAAAACCAAAACGGCTTCATGGCCGCTATCGCCGCATTGACGTTGAAATAGACTCGCCCCGCCACCAACCCGACGAGCTCGCCTCTCGTCGAATCCGCGCCCTGGAGCCGGAGCACCCGGCGGATAAGGGCGCCAAAGAGGAGCCGGCTGACAGACCAGGTCATTGGCGTGACGACATCTGGAAGGACTTCACCGGTGTTGGGATTGGCCCAGACCTGACGGTCGTCCCAGGTTCTCGAACCGTGACAGGGAGGTATCGAGCTACGGCCAGCGATTTGAGCAAGAACGCCAGACCTCTCCGCCGACGCACCGGACGCGAGGCTCGATGGAATCGGACGAGCCTGCAACAGGCTGATTTTGCCTCCGCAGACTGCCCACTCGATGTCCTGCGGGCTTTTGAAAAACGACTCGCATGCCAGCACGGAATCCAATAAAGCTCGCACCAAGGCTCCAGGCATTAATGCCTCGCCGTTCACTGGTTCCAGAATCCGCCGGGTCTTCTTTTCGACCAGCAGCCGTTGCGGCGAAACCCTTCCCTGCACCAGCGCGTCCCCCAAACCCGCCACATATTCGACGACGACCCGATCAGCCAGGCCGGTAACGGGATCGGCGGTGAAAGCCACTCCGGAGACCTCGGCCGGAACCATCTCTTGCACGACTACGGCCATGGCAACGCCCTCCAGCGATATTCCGTGGCGGGCGAAGTAAGCCAACGCCCGCTCCGAATACAGCGATAGCCAGCAGGCCTTTACAGCTTCCAGGACCGCGCTGGCGCCTCGCACGTTCAGGATCGACTCGAACTGTCCGGCAAAGGAGCCTTCGGACGAATCCTCAATATTGGCGCTGGAACGGACGGCGAAGGGCGTGTCATCAGCAAATCGCCGAAGGGCGCTTTGAATGCTCTCCTCGACAGGCTGCGGGACGGGTGTCTCGGCCAGCGAGGCCCGGAGAGTTTTAGCGAGCGTATGTGGGTTGGCTAAGGCGGTTCCGGAGAGGCTCATGCCGCCGCTGCCAAATGCTCCGGCGGCGAACAAGCGGAATGCAGCGGTTGTGATGCAAAACCCGGGCGGCACAGGCAGCCCGGCGCAGAGCAGAACCGCCAGATTGGCTGCCTTCCCTCCGACCAGCGGCACCTCTCCATCCCCGATTTCCTGCAATCGCAGTGTTAGTATCCCCGATTTAGATATTGGCGAAGGGCTTTTCATCCTCGCGTCGTCTGGAGGATGGACATCTCTGCCCGCCAATCCTCACGCGGGCCACAGGGGAGCTTCTACTTCAGAAAACGGATGACAAAATGGCTCCGCTTAACCCACAAGTCGACGCGTGCCGGGGGACTTGACGTTGAAGCAAAGGTGAACAACACGGAGTAGTGAAGCCTCAGATGGCTGCGGACTCCCATCACGCTTGTTCCACCGAACCGCTCGCACCTAAGCGGCGTCAAAGGGTGGCCCTCGCTGTCATGCGCTTCAAGAGTCAGATCCTTGTACGCGTCGTACGTCCGATCCCCCGGTCCCGCCCAGAACCCTAACCAGACAAAATACTCCCTGCTGACAGGACTGTAATCGAGCGAGGCACTTGGCGCTGGAAAGAGGAGGTTCGTATCGACACACGTGACCCATGCCTTTGAGATCCGCCGAGAGTCCTCAGTCTGGTCCCCTTCGAAGCGCAAGGTGTACTGGCCACCTTGATCCCGAATGTGAACGCTCTTCGGCAGAGGGACCTGGGGATCAAAGCCCCAGAGCGCATGAGTGGAGGCCTGGCCCATCCACTGGATCTTAGCCCTTCCCATCGACCACATGCCAAGCCTGCGGCCCTTCGCGTCTTCGCCCCAGATAAGGAAATCGCGGGGCAAGGGATCGTACCAGGTGACCTCGATGACATTCGTGCTTGGGTCGCGCTCGTGCAGTATGTGGACGCTGAAGGGGCAAGGCCGCCCGTTGGTTCCGACCTCCACCCCTCGGGCGATGTACCAGGGCGGGTCGGAGGGTTCCATCCGGAACGTGCAGTGCTCATTGCCCGCCCGGATTTCAACCTCTGTTGGGTATGGCGGCGTGTCCACCGAGAAGAAGGCCTGTACATGAGCGTCGGGAGGGCCGATTCGGCCGACC
>JBJKSV010000017.1:0-3154 GCA_046703605.1 Limisphaerales bacterium | reverse complement strand
CAATTGTTCGGACTGGCGGCTTATGCCCAGGCCAACGGCTGGTCGGCCGAGGCGCTTCTGCGCGAGGAAACCCGAGCACGGGAGAGCGCGTGGCGACAGGCCGAGAAGAAGAAAACGGATGGTACGGACGCGAAGTCGTGAGTGCTTTCGTGATTTTCGATTTTCGATTGGAGAAAAGAGCGACTTACCCCATCCGTCCGGTCGGTCCGATCGTTCTGACACTCAGGAAGCCGGGCCTTGTTTCGTTACAGACACCCACCGCCGAGAGAGGGTAGGTGCGATGCCGGTTTCGCGCTGCGGTTGGGCTGTCGCTTTGAGGATCAAGCCGGTGTGCGGCTCGTCAGGAATGGCAAGGGTGATGGGGAAATCACCCGCGCCGAGGGCGTCCAAGGCAAAGGAACGTTCCGCTTTGGCGAGCACCCTGCCCTTCCTGGTTTCCAGGGTCAGGAGAAGCTGGCCAGCCATCGGCTTATTGTAGTCATTGACCATCTTTACCAGGAATTGGTGTGAGGCGCCTGCCTGGAGCGTTGGGTGAAAGAAATTGATAAAGACGCCCAGCGGTTTAAAGGCCTCGCCGACGTAATCGGCGAAGGCGGGGTCGAGCTTCAGGCGCTTGACGTCGCTGAATTGATCGGAGGTATAGACGCCGGGATAGCTGCACGTAAGATAGACGAAATGGACAATGCCGGCGAAGTGACGGTGCGCCCGCCAGAATTCGGTTTCGCCGGCCAGCATATAGGCCCAAAGGTCGAGACGCTGGCGTGGCGTGGCGTTTGGTCCCAGGAGTTGGGCATAAACGTTCTTGGTTAGTTCGGTGGGCGTGCCGTCCCGGTTGAGCCAGAGCCAACCGTATTCGTTGATGACGGGCGGATTGGTGTCGGAGGGCAAGGCGCCTTTGGGCGGTCTGCCGTCCATGGTCTCGAGATCGCTCAGTTTGAAGGTGAGTTTGCCCTGGTAACCGCTGTATTCGAAATAGGGGTGGTATTCAACCATGTCGTTGGGGTCGGCTGGTTTGTTGTAGCTGTTTTCCCACGGGCGGTTGGAGAGATCGAGCGCGCGCACGGCGGGGATGATCTTGTCGGTGAAGATGTCGCTCTTGGTCTCGTTGTTGGCGTCCCACACCGCGAGGCTGGGATGATTCCAATTATCGCGCATCCAATCTTTGTATTGGCGGATCATCTCGTCCGGGTCGTAATTGCGGACATAGTGCTGCTGGCTGTACCAGCCCTTGCCGCCGATCCAGACCGGGAATTCGTTTTGGATGAGCAGGCCCGCCTCATCGCAGACATCAAACCAATGCTCAGGCACTGGGCCGATGCAAAACCGGAAATAGTTCCAGTGGATGCGCTTTGGAATCACGGCCAAGAGCTTATGGACCCAGGCCGCATTCCACGGCAAATCGCCGCAGAGGGGGTCTTCGAAAAAGCGGTGGAGGGTGATGTTCGAACCGCGCAGATAATAGACTTTGCCATTCAGGTAAGCGCGCTGGGTGGCGGCATCGAAGCGAAATTCTCGCATGCCAAATCGAGTTCGCACCGAGTCCCCGCCAGTTGAAGTCTGAAGAACGTAGAGGAAGGGATCTTCGGGCGACCAGAGGTGCGCGTGGGGAATTCTGATTCTCCAGGTGAAGACCTTCTCCTCGCCGGGGGAGAGCAGAGGCCCGCCAAGCGAACCGGGGCAGAAGCCCGAGGCCACGCGCTCGCCCGACTCGGTCGCATCGCCCTTCCACGTTTCGACGGAATAAGACACGGGAGTTGCACACGGAGCATCCGAGTAATTCTTGAGCCTGGCTTGCACCTCAATCTGATCGGTAGCGATGCGCGGGGCGACCTGGACAGTCTCGATTACCGGGTTATCGCAGAAAGCGACGGAGACGTCGTCGTAAATGCCTGGTGTCCACTTGATCTTCTCGAAGTCCGAGCCGGCGGGGAAATTGTCCGGCAAGACGGCGGGATGGGCGCCAATGCGGATGAGCAGGGTATTCTCCCGATTCCATTGAATTGCCTTGTTCAAGTTCCAGAGGCTCGCGGTGAAGCAACCGGGATATTCGGAGTGCCAGGCATCATCCCGGGGCGCGAGTTGGTGGCCATTCAGCCAGACCGCCGTGCCGAACTGGGCTTTGTTAATCCTCAGGATAGCCACCGCCCGGGTTTTGGGTGCCTGAAAGGTGCGGCGATACCAAAAGTAATTCCTGTCCTGGTCCACCTTGCCGTCCCAGTACTGGGTCATCCAGGAGGCAGGCGCTTTGCCTTCGCTGATGAGCTTGGCCAGGTGCTCACGGCTGATGAACGCATCCACACCCGGAAACGCGGGTTTGGCCAAATCCGCCAGACCGGGCACTGGCACGGTATGCGTAAATGCCGTGGGGACTGCGTCCGGCGATTTGCTGTCCGCAATCTGCCATTGGCCGTCCAGAGACAGCGTAGTCCGGCCCGTTGCGCCCCAGGATGAAGCGCAAAGCAGCGCCGCGAGGATAAGGAGATTGGCCCGGGCAGCGAGGGGCCCGCCAGACCACCCCGCGCTTTCGGCGCGCAGGCGGTCCTGGCTCTTTGAGTTTCCGAACCACTCACCTCGCGGGGGCGCTACGCCGGCCGCCGAATCCGTCCCCCATCGCTTGAATCGCAGGCGAATCATATAGATCGTTTGACTTGCGCCGAGCGAAGTAGTATTCAAAGGAGTCAGCAGGCGACGACGGGTTTTCAGATCGGCGCCGGCGCCTGTTACTGGGAGTGGAATGGAAGGAGCAACTGAAATGCGGACGATCTTCATAGGCTGGGACAGCAGAGAGGCGGTCGCCTTCGACGAGTGCCGTGCGTCGATCCTCCGGCGCACCGGTTCCCAAGCCGATGTCGTTCCGCTGAAGCAATCCGATCTGGCGAAGCGCCACCTCTACTGGCGGCCGAAGGATCCACTGGCCTCAACGGAGTTCACCTATACCAGGTTCCTCGTGCCTTATCTCACCGGGTACTCGGGCTGGGCGGTGTTCATGGACTGCGATTTTTTGATTACGGGAGATATCGGGGAGCTGTTCTCGCTGGCGGACGGAGGGTACGCCGCCATGGTCGTTCAGCACGACTATACACCGAAGGAGACCGTCAAGATGGACGGCGTCGCGCAGACCGCCTATCCCAGGAAGAACTGGTCGAGCCTGATA
>JBJKSV010000016.1:0-3721 GCA_046703605.1 Limisphaerales bacterium | reverse complement strand
GTGGGTTCAGAACTTCGCGGCATGCGCGTCCGGTCAGTGGCGGACTTCCTGGCGATGCAACAATATGCCTTCGCTAACGGCCGGTGGTCTGGATGAGATGGTAGCGATCGAGTCGGTCGAAGTCCTTGTTCTCGCAAGCAGCAAACACCTCATTCAGCCGTCGCTCAATCTCCACTTGTGCTCGCTGCTCCGTGTCGTTCGGGTGAGAATCGCCGGAGCGCACCGAGGTGCAGCCCGCAAGCAGAAGCAGTGGAAGGCTTGAAGCGATTTGCCAAAAGCGCAGTTGGGTTCTCTTACTCATCGGGGGGCTGGTGTTGTGGGTTGTTGACCGCTCTCATCCCGAATCGGAACCTCTTCGCCGGTAGAGAGCACTCGCCAACGGTACGGGGGTAGCGTCTGCAGTTGCACCGCGTCGATCTCCTCAATTCCTTCCAGAAACGCCCTGCAAATGCGATGCCAGCCGTCTAGCACTTCTCCGGTCGGCGAGAGAATAATGGGACAACTCAGATCAGCGTGATAAATGTCTCGCGCATGCTCTGCGATTGCCCGGCATGTCGGTTGAATGTTCATGGGTCCACCAAACCAGCGAACCTCGTCAAAGCCGTCCAGTTCACTTAACCGAACCTTTCTGGCACGCAGTCCCTCGGCCAGCTTCCAAAGCTGTTCCATTCGCCAAAAGCGCATCGAACCGTCCGATTGCGGCGGTTCGCAGGACCTGCGGGTTGCGGCACGTCTGCTCACCCTGATGTTTAGATTATGGTGCATCGAAACTTAGCGCAAATGCCGAGCCATGATTGAGTGAACGGCTTGGTCACGGATTCAGCTTCTCGTACACTATCTTGCCTCCGACCATCGTCAAAACGGATTCGGTGTTGGGCAAGTCCGCAGCCGGAACGGTAAAAATGTCCTGTGACAGCACCGCGAGGTCGGCCAATTTGCCGGGTTCGAGGCTGCCCTTGGCTTTCTCAGCGAATTCCGCGTAGGCCGAGGTGAGCGTGTATGCAACAACGGCTTGCTCACGGGTGATGGCTTCGCTGGGATGCTGTGTATAGGCGGCGGCCCGCATGATGTTCAGATACGGATTAAATGGCCCATCCGAGCCGATCGCCAGGGGGATGCCCGCCTGCAAAATCGAGCGCTGCAGCAACCGTTTGGCGGCCCGCTTCGCTCCTAAACGCTGGATCATTATTCTCCCAAGTTCGCCGGAAAAATGCGTCGGGTTCTCAACCACGATGACGCCTAACTCCCGGGCCCGCTCCAGGAGGTCTGCAGCCAGCCCATCCCCGTGTTCAATGCGCACCCGGCGTTTGGCCCAGACCTGTTTTCCGCCGGTCGCTTCCATGGCATCCAAAAATGTTTCCGTGGTGCGGTCGCCCACAACGTGGACAATCAATGGGTCCTTCGATTGAAGCGATTCACGCAACATGGCTTCCATGTCCCGGCGCGTGAAATCCATCCAACCCGAAGTGCTCGGTCGATCCGCGTAGGGCTGCCGGAGGGCACACGAATGCTCGATGGGGGTTCCATCCAGGATATACTTTGTGCCGCTGACGGTGATCAGCGGCGAGGGATGATGAGGCAACTCTGCTCCTTCAGCGGTCTTTCGCCCGTTCTTGTCCGTGAGCAGAAAGCGCATCACACGGCTGCGTATGGGCGTGCCGGCGCTTTCGAACAAGTCCACCAATCGCGCCGGCGCCAAGGGCATGGACATGTGCTGCACGGTCGTGATTCCGAGCCGAACCGCCTTGTCGGCAAAGTCGCGCGTGGTCTTTATAGCGTCGGGCCTGCTGACAAGCTCGCTGAGACGGCGATGGATTTGGAAAGCGGCATATTCAAACGCCGCGCCGCTCAGCCTGCTATCGGTCGGCGAGCGTTCCCATTTACCGCCAACCGGGTTGGCTACATCCTCGTGGATGTCCAGCCTGCTCAGCGCCATGCTGTTCAGGATGTAGAAATGGCCGGTCCATCCCCGGAGGACGACGGCGTGTTGCGGCGCCAACTGATCGAGTGCCTCGCGCCGGGCCTGCGGATTGTCCAGCACGGTGGCGCCAACCTCCCCGAAGATGAAGCTCCCCTTGGGCGCCTGGGTGATTGCTACCGCAAGTTTTGCTTTCACCTCTTCCCAGGCCGGTTCCATGCTCCTGAACGGCATGTCTAAACCCGGGTCCTTGAGAAACAGGTGGTAGTGCGCATCGTTGAAGCCAGGAACGACGACGCGCCCGCGCAGGTCGATTTTCCTGGTGGCGGCGCCCGCCGTCGCGAGGATTTTTCCCGTGCTGCCAATAGCGCTGATGCGTTGTCCTTTGACGGCGAGCGCCTCGACGTAGGGTTGGCCGGGGTTGCTGGTGAATACGTTGCCATCATAGAGGACGTAATCTGGCCCCGGATCAGAAGCCGGGACGCTGGCCAAGGAGAAAGCGGCTGCGCCGAGCGCGCAGCCGACGGCGATTGCCGCTTTATGAACATTCATTTTCGATTCCTCCCGCTCACTATTGCGCGGCCCGGTAGAAAGCTTCACTTGGGGGCCGTTGGGTGTCCACAAAGTCGATGAGACCATCGACCGGCGCAATGATCGGAGTGAGATCGCCCCAGTCGCCGCCGACACTCGGTGCGCGTTGAATGGTGTATTGGTGCGCGGGAACACCCGCGAACCGAAGCCGGAATCCCGCAGGATGGCCGGCGCCCGCAACCACGCGGCGCGATTGCGGATAGACAATGTTTCCGTCGAACCAACTGGAAACGCTATCCTGTGTTACCGAAGTGCCGGAGAGGACGATGATAACGGTAGTAAGCGTGAAGGTTCCGCTGGCCCCCTGGAACCGTCCAGTCCCTCCCGTAATCGTATCGGTCTCCGAAACGATTACCATCGGGTACTGACTTATATCCGCTTGTCCGTCCCCCTCGGTTCTGGCCGTCAACTTGTCGCCGTTTGCGGCGGTGAATTCATAAGAAGCGTGTCCCACCAGGTTGTCGGATGCGGATTCCCACGTCACCTGGAATTGCCCCAGGTGGGTGGCGGTTCCCTTGCCGCTTCCCTCGGCCGAGATGTGCGGTGGGCTAAGGGTGGAGGATTCATTGCCCAGCATGGTGCCATGAAAGGGCAAGTCGGCGCCAGACGCCAACAGTGCTGCGGACGTTATCAGGAGGCCCATTGTGAAGGCCAGATTGATTCTAATGGTTTTCATAGTTATGGATACAGCGCCTGGGCTCTCATTTCGGAGCTCAGGACTTAGGCCCGCGTTTCGGCCTGACGCTGGTCCAATGGTCGGTAGAGTCCCGGACCCTTCAGCAGGCTGCGCAACGAGCCGTTCATCCATACACGCGCCGAATCGTGGAGAAAAAGGATCACCGCCCGGCTCGGGTTAAGAAGACGCAACGCCTGAGATGGACGTGATCGGTGTCACCGTTGATGGCCGCTTACACGATGCGCCTCAGGAGTGCCTTTCTTCGGATTTAATCGCCAGGCCCCCGAGGGAGGTGGGTGTGAGCCAGTGGGCCAGAACAACACGCCGCCGGTGCGTCATACGCCTCTGACGAGTGTTCACTGGCGTGCTCATTGGGCACGGTGAAGGACCTCGCGCGCCCATCGGGTGTAGCGATGGCCCGCAGGCAATTTGCCGCGCAGCTCCGCAACCTCGCGGCGACCTCGCGATGCTCGGGACCGAGGGCTTTTCTTCTGAGGTCCAGTGATTGCCGGTAAAGCGGCTCGGCTTCGGCGTAT
>JBJKSV010000015.1:0-3429 GCA_046703605.1 Limisphaerales bacterium | reverse complement strand
TGGGCTGTGCCTCGCGACCTCACGAGTTTCTCTCGAAGTCCGCGTCCGTGATTTCGGGGAAGGCATCCGGGTTCTTTCGCAACTCGGCTTCGATTTCGTCGCCCAGTGCCGACAAAGCGGGGCGAGGACGCGGGTCGTGGATGATGCGCTCCCACGCCGCATCGCCGTCCAACTCCGGCAACAACGCTGGCAAAGACGCCGCCAGTTCTCGTCGTTCCTCCGCCGAGAGTGTCTGGATAGCCTCGCGAATTTCTCGTACCGTGCTCACAAACATAAAATACGGCCCACGCGGCGCGCTGACAAGCCCGCATCGCCGCGAGCCGCAACGGCAGCCGGGGCTGGTAGTTCTGGAAGCCTGCGTAAAGCTCAAATGGCGGGCTGCGGCATCCAGGGCCGGTGTCGAGTAATGCTCATCCGGGCAGCATCTGCCAAGGACCGGTCGCTCCCGCTAAGACTGACGACGGAGCAATGGACCGGATGGCCAAGCCAGAGCAAGACATTCACCTCTATGGCCGGTTACGATTGGGATTTCGATTCCCTGATTCTGCCGCATGCCAGCCAAGTCGTCTCCGGCCTCGAGGTCACCCGCGGCTATTTCAAGGTGATCGGCATCCAGCCGTTGCTGGGACGCACATTTCTCAACTCGGAATATTCCAAACCGTATTCCGTCTCGTTCATCATCCTGGGCTATGATCTCTGGCAGCACACCTTCCACGGCGACCCCCACATCGTCGGAAGGAAAGTCCATCTGCGCCACCGCCCTCCGCTGACGGTCGTAGAGGTTCAACCCGTGGTCGCGTTCCTGAACCGCCAGGCCCGTCCGGTCCTGTTGCCATTGCTGGGGGCCGTGGCACTGGTCTTCCTCATAGCGTGTGGAAATGTCGCCGGCTTGCTCCTGGCTCGAGGCCTGCGCCGCCAACAGGAGTATGCCCTCCGCGGCGCGCTGGGCGCCTCACGCATCCGGCTCTTCCGCCGAGTGTTTGCTGAAAGCTTGCTCTTGTCTGTGTTTGGAGGCGCCTTTGGCGTGGCGCTGGCGGTCGCGTCCGTCAAAGGGCTCAAGGCCATCGGAACGGCTCTTGCTATCGTCTTAGGCCAGTTGCTCAGGGCATTTCTCTTCGGCGTGCAACCTGCCGACCCGATCACCTTGATCGGGGTCGTCCTGCTGTTCGGCGCTGTGGCCCTGCTCGCCTGCTACCTGCCCGCCCGCCGCGCGACAAAAATCGCTCCGATGGAGGCGTTGCGCTATGAATGAAGGGATTTCCGATTTTAGATTTGCGGTCTGCAATTGGTCAGGCGCATCCGCCGGCCCCTCAGCGGAACTGCCGTTCAAAATCTGCGTGATGTCCAATCCAAAACCAGATCCAGACATCCCCTTGCCGGTAAGCCACCGCCCGGTGGCTGAGTGTCACACGCACGGACCAAGTCCTGGGATCGTGGCGCAAACGCTCCAGATGCAGGCTCGGATGGGCCGGATTCTGCGTGAACCTCCGATAGGCTCGGTCAGCCGCCTCCTGCACCTCTTGCGGCAACCCGCCGTAAAGGCGCCAGAAATCGCCCGTTACCCTGGAGGTCACCGGTGGGATTCAAAATCCCCGTCCTGGATTTCCGGAAAGGCCTCGGGGTTCCGTTTGAACTCGGCCTCAATCTCATCCACCAAGGCCGAGAGTGCCGGTCGCGGACGCGGATCATGGATAATGCGCTCCCACGCCGCGTCCCCGTCCAACTCCGGCAACAACGCTGGCAAAGACTCCGCCAGTTCTCGTCGTTCCTCCGCCGAGAGTGTCTGGATAGCCTCGCGAATTTCTTGTACCGTGCTCACAAACATAGAATACGGCCCACGCGGCCCGCTGACAAGCCCGCATCGCCGGGCGCCCCGACCCCAACCGGCGCTGGTGGCTCTGATCACTGCGCCAGGCGCCCGTCACGTTCCTGCCAGGCGGCCGCCCCGCGTCGCTCCTGCGGAGGCTCTGCGCTATGAATAAGCAGATCCGCGATCTCAGATTTATGGTTTGCGATTTAGCACACCCTCCCTGCCACTCCGCCCTAGTACCCCATCAGTCCATGAGCCCACATTACAGCGCGTCCGCACGGCCTGGCAAGATTGCATACCGTATAAGCCAAACCGGCTTGCTCGATGGTTCCACGCGGTTTCATTTATGTCTGGGGCCTTCCCCGGCCGTGCCTAATCGCAAATCTAAAACCGCAAATTCCATGACTGACTTCAAATTCGCCTTTCGCCAACTACGGAGAAACCCCAACTTCACCGCCGCCACCGCCCTCACGCTGGCGCCGGGCGTGCTGCTTGCGCCCTCAACCTTCGATGCTCCACCCTGCAAAGCCGCCTCTTCATCTCGGCAACCGCCATTTCCAATAACCCGGTTCGCGGCGCGTGTGCGCTACGGCCCATACAAGGATGCGGTCATCGAGGATCTCGAACACCACCATGTAAGAAAAACGCCGTCCCGCCAGGACCCGCCCGCAGGGGTCACTCCTGCACCTTTTTCTGCCACTTCGCCTTCCTTTACCGCGGAAAAAGTGAGGACTGACCCCGGCGCAGGCGGGTGCGAAGGGCCCCTTTCAACGCTGGCACTTGCGTCTTTTGCGCATTTTCGCGGCGATTTCGGCGTTCCTGCGGGGGGTCCTGTGGGATGCGCCCGTCTCAAGCCAGTCTCATTCATTGGGAGCGGGTCTCGAAGGCCCTGCCCAATCGCAAACCGCGAATCTAAAACCGCAAATCCATGAATGACTTCAAATTTGCCCTCCGCCAATTGCTAAAGGATCCGTGGTTTAGCGGAGCGCTCTTGCTGACCATCGCCCTCGGTGTGGGCGCGGCAACCGCCGTCTTCAGCGCCATGGACCTCATGGTGCTGCATCCACTTCCGGAGCCGGCGTCAGATCGCCTGGTGGAGATAGCCGAGCGCCAGCGACCCGCTCCTTCCGTATCGACGTCCGCCCTAGCCGCATTGGAGGCCAATCGGGGCTTCTTTTCCGATTTCGGCTGGGCGGACTATCTCAGCTTGGGGTACAAGAGTGAGGGATTAACCCGCCCGATTGGCGGTGGCATTGCTTTCGTGATGTACTTGCGAGGGGGATTTGTCCGGGATATTGGCGGTGCCCTGGTTTCACTGAATTTCTTCACGCTGTGGGGCGTGCGCCCGCTGCTGGGCCGGACCTTTGCGAAGGGTGAGGGTCTCATTTTGAACAGCGCGGGAATACCGGAGAATGACACGGTCATAGTGCTCAGTTACACGGGCTGGCAGTCGCTGTGCGCGGGCGACGCGAAGGTACTTGGAAAGACCATCCGCCTGGTGGGGCGGGACTTTACCGTCATAGGGGTTATGCCCCGCTACTTCAGGATTCCTTGGGGCGCCACGCTGTTCTGGATGCCCGTTCGCCGCGGGCTCTCCGCGGTCACAACTGCCGCCCAAA
>JBJKSV010000014.1:0-6610 GCA_046703605.1 Limisphaerales bacterium | reverse complement strand
TTTGCGCCTCGGTTCAGACGTAAACGTAAACGGGTCAGCTAACGGGGTTGTTATATTCGCTTTACATGCCGTGGCCTCCAGACAAACAAAAAATGCGTGAATTCCACGCCAAAAATGCGTGATATTCACGCATTTTTGCAGGCGCCTTGGCTGCCCTAATGCTCTTTTCCGCATGATTCCTTCCGGCTTTCGCCCTGGCACCGGATATGCTCTAGTTCTCTCGGCATTCACAGGACCGCAGCCCGGAGACTCAACAGGTTGCTCAGGCTGGTTGTGTCGATGCTTGAGTGTCTCAGGACGGTTTGGTTGAAAATCGCAGCGCGGTTGGCTCGCTTTAGGATCGAGCGCAAGAGGGAAGGATATATGGCGACATCAATCTCAAGGCCTTTTCGATGGGTTTTCATGAGTCTTACTCTAACGTGCGCCCTGGCTTGGCTGGAGACGCGCCCTGATGCCTCGGCAAGCGAGCAGACGCTAAGGTCTTTCGGCGGCATCCGCTTCAAGGACGGCCAGGGTCCCGGAGGACGCCTCATCCAGTCGGTCGATGGCGCAATGTACGGCGTGACCAGCAACGGTGGAGCGGACGGCCAAGGTACGATATTCAAGGCGGATCTGGATGGCACCGGCTATGCCGTGGTGCATCAATTTGACGGCAGCGCTGACGGTTCCCACCCTGAGGGCGATTTGGTTCAGGGAGTGGATGGGGCGTTCTACGGGACGACCAGTTCGGGCGGGCCTACCGGCTACGGGACGATCTTCAAGGTCATGCCTGATGGCACTGATTTTGTCGTGCTCCACAGCTTCGAGGGCGACACCAACCTGGTGGTGGCGTTCCGATACACAAGCTCCAGCCTGATGCAGGGCCGGGACGGGGTGCTTTACGGGACGGCTTGCAGTCTCTATGCAGCCAATCAGATTTTCAAACTGAACCCGGACGGCACTGGGTTCCAAATATTGGGAACTATCGCCTCTCCCCGGGGTGAGCAGGTCAATCCGGGGTTGTTGCAAGGTGCCGATGGCGGCCTGTATGGGGTTACTCAGGACGGCGGGGCCTTCGGTATGGGAACGATTTACAGGCTCAAAACCGACGGGACTGAATTCGAGGTGCTCTACGACTTCGGCGGCGTACAAGGCGACGCGGCCCACCCTCAGGACGCGCTTATCCAGGCAGCCGGCGGCAAACTCTACGGCACGACCGGCGCCGGTGGAGCGAACGCTCTTGGCACGGTCTTCGAAATCAACCCGGACGGAACGGGATACCAGGTGATTTACAGCCTCGATGTGCCGTCCTTCTATGGAGCAGGCACGCAGCAGGGATTACTCCTGGCTGCCGACGGCATGTTTTACAGCACCACCTTCGGCGGTGGCGATGCCTCGGGCGCTGTCTTCCGGCTGGACCCGGAGGACGACAGCTTTGAGCTGCTTCACAGCTTCAGCTCCAACGCCGACGACGGCGAAGGTCCGGGCGGGGCGCTGATCCAAGCCAGTGATGGGGACCTCTACGGAACCACCTATCATGGTGGAACGACGGGATTGGGGACCATATTCACTATCAAGCCGGATGGTTCGGCCTTTCAGGTGATTCACAGCTTTGGCGCCGTGGTTACCAACGGCACAAGCCCCCAGTGCATGTTGGTGCAGGCCCAGAACGGGGCGATGTTCGGAGTTGCCTCTGGAGGCGGTTCGAATGGACACGGCACGGTGTTCACCATCGGCCCAGACGGCACCGGCTACCGCGAACTTTACAGCTTTGGCGGGGCTCCTGAGGATGGTCTTAGCCCCCGCGGGGGCCTGACTTTGGGTCTTGACGGAGCGGCCTATGGCACAACCTATTCCGGAGGAGCCGCCAAGTCTGGCACTGTTTTCAAGCTCAACGAGGATGGGTCTGGTTTTAGACTGCTTCACAGCTTTGGCAACCTTCCTGACGGGGCAAGGCCCGAAGCTGCCCTGTTGCGGGGGGGTGACGGGCGCTTTTACGGCACCTGTGCTTACGGCGGCATCAGCAACTCGGGCACCGTCTTTGGCATCGGATCTGATGGCTCAGGCTATTCTCTGATACACAGCTTTGGCAGCCTTCCCACCGACGGAGCCAGCCCCTTCGCCGGGCTGGTTCAAGGTGTGGATGGGACTCTCTACGGCACGACCTATTCGGGGGGGTCCAAGCAGGAAGGAACCGTATTCGAGGTCAAGCCGGACGGTTCGGGATATGCCGTGCTGCATGACTTTGGTGATAGCTCCGAAGATGGCGGATTTCCGGCAGCCACCTTGACCCGAGGAGCGGATGGAACGTTGTACGGCACGACATTGTCTGGCGGAACCAATGGCCTGGGAACGGTGTTCCGGCTAAACCCAGATGGCGCCGGTTACAAGGTGCTCCACAGTTTCGGTTTGAATGACCCAGATGGCGCATGGTCTCCGAGAGGCGGACTGGTGTTGGGAACAGACGGAAGCCTCTATGGAACCACCGAATATGGAGGCGCTCACCGTTCTGGCATCCTGTTTCGGTTGGGAATCGCGGGATCGGATTATACCGTGATTCACGACTTTGGCAGTACGCCGGATGACGCGAGAGGTCCGCAGTCCGCGTTGCTGCAGGGCGCGGACGGGGGTTTTTATGGCGCGACCTCCTCGGGCGGCGCCGACAACCTTGGCGCTGTGTTCCGGGTTGCCGCCCCGCCTGCTCCGCCGCCCTCGCGCTTCTTGCTTTCCATTACTCCAGCCGTCGGCGGAGGCTTTCATATTTCACTACTTGGCGACACCGGCCTGACTTATAGCCTGGAGGCCTCCACGAATCTGGCGGACTGGGTTCTGCTTGGGACGGCTCTCAATGACAACGGCTATGTGGATTTTCTCGATTCGAACAAAGCCAATCTGCCACGGCGGTTTTATCGGGTGATTTCCTCTCCTTAGCGGAAGCCTGGTCAATCGTTCTATTCTTCAGGCCACGACGATTGACAAAGTCGTAGCCCAGGTTTCCTAACCCGCTGTGTCGCAAGTTTCCTAACTTGCGTGCCTGGAAGTGCTTCGAGGGCCCGCCGATTGGGAAATCGGCCATACGGCAGGTCAGGAAACCTACGCCACCGTACTATAGACCCGCCCAAGGCCGAAATCGCACATTTGCCACGATGCTCGAAAGGCCAGATACGATGAAAGCCGTTGGTCTAAACCGCGCGCGCCTCCGCTCCACTCGACCAGTTTCCTCACCGACTGAAGATTGCCGCCGCTCTGGGCGGCTCCTGGGCGAGCCACGCCCATGCACCGGACGCTTTAGGCTCGATTCCTGCGCCGAGACACTCTTCGCGCCCCAGCCTCGCCCTCGCAGGCGGCCCCGCTGGGCAAAAGCTGCCGCTGACAAAGCTGTTGACGCCCAGGCGGGCGGCTCATAAGCTGGGCACATGCTTGGTGAGCCCAAAAACCAATTCTCCCTCACCCGCGCAGCGCTCAGTACCGGCGAGCGCGCGAAAAGCAATCAAACAATATCTCCCGTTCATCGGCGGCCTGCACGCGGCGGCTGCCCTCAGTGCGAATGCGACGGAGGTGCTGGAGTTGCTGAAACGTGCTATTTTCAGAGAGGCTGGCGGTAGGTCGCGTCCCCAAGCGCAGCGCCATCGCCAACTGCTTATGCGTCAGCAGTTGTTCTGTAATTCGAGCGTGTCGCAGGCCATGTTTGAGCTGACGAACGCTCTGCTCGAAGCGGGCCACGACGTCGTGGCTCAGAGGGAGCACTCGATCTTTGCTGGCGGCTACATCCGGGAGGAAGAGGAGCTTTACCGCCGCGGTTCGCCGGAGAAGCACGCTCGCGTCTCGAAGGCGCTGACGACGGACTTTGATGCCGAAAGTGCGATTACGCTGCACTTCGGCCTGCTTAAGTCAAGCCTTCAGAACGCGCGGTACGCGAGCTTCCCAAACCAGTTTGGGCGAGATCTGCTCTACACCACGGGAAACCACACCGTTTCCGCCGAAGACCTCCGGCAGTTGGGAGAGGTTTTCGATGGCGTCGTCGCTCCCTCCAGGCATGTGATGCAGCCCTACTTCAACGCCGGGCTAAGCCCCTGGCGAGGCGCTGTCATCCCGCACGGGATCGATCCCGCTGTCTTCGCGCCGGGCTGCTGCCCCGTCTCGTATCCCACGGGGAAGGGCTTTAAGTTCCTTCAGACGAGCTTTCCGTGGGTTTACGACAAGGGCTTTGACGTCACAATCACGGCGTTCTGCCGCGCCTTCTCAGGCCGGGACGATGCGGCGCTCATTTTCAGAATTCCACGCGTGCTCACCTCAAGGACGGCGTCAACCGACCGGCTGCTGGCGCTCGTAGAGGGGGAGGCGGCCAAGCGGGGAGCGCCTGAGGTCAGGGTAATCGAGGGCGATGTCGAGCAGAGCCGCCGTGGCGGCGTCTATACCGGCGCTGACTGCTATGTCCATCCGCTACGGCCGGAGGGGTTCGGCATGACGATCCTTGAACCGCTCGCCTGCGGGCTGCCGGTCATCGCAACTCCATGGAGCGGCCCGGCCGACTTTCTTGCGCCGCGCTACTCCTATGGACTGCGGCATTCAGGCCCGGTTCCAGAGCGCGCGCGGGATGGGAGCATTCGCCGTTTCCACGTCGAGCCGGAGGGTTGATCACCTAGCCTATCTCATGCGCCATGTCTATGAGCACCGCGACGAGGCCAGGGCTGTGGGGCGCAGGGCGTCGGAGGTGGTCCCTCGGGACTGGACGTGGAGCAGCGCCGCCGCCAGGCTGGTCTCGTTCCTGAACCTTGAACCATCGGGGCCGTCTGTCGCGGCGGCGGCAGAACCGCCCCCGAGCGAGCCAGATATCGAGAACACTTATGAAATCTAAATATGTCAGCCTGCTATGCGTCACCGCGTTGGCCGCCGGGGTCTGGCTGGGTTGGCGCTAGGCGCGCCGGACGACCACCCCGACCGCCGTGCAGACAGACCAACCGCCGGCATCGAACACCATAGCCTCCTCTCCGGCCTCTGGCTGGCCGGGCAAGGTCGAAGCCGCGGCGACGAGCGCACACGCGCCACTCGCGCTCGGTGACCTTCCCCGGCGGCTCAAGTCCGACCTGAGCGAGGCCAGCCCGACGCGGCGGCTCGCAGCGTTCGTTCATATCGGCGAGGCGGTTGCGAGGATCGACCTCCCTGGGGCCTTCGCCATCGTCGCCAAACTGGGCGATCCCGATGCCACGCCGCTGGCCGATCAACTCTTGGGCCGGTGGGCAGACGCGGATCCCGCAGCGGCACTCGCCGCCGTCCTGCCAATGGCGAGTTCCGCCCAGCGAACGGGCTTCTTAGGCGTCGTCATCGCTGAGTCCGCCGATCGAGGGCAGGCGCCAACAGAGCGATTGCTGGCAGGCATCGCGTCGAGCCAGGACAGGGCCTACTGCGCCCTGGCCCTCTGTCGCGCAATGGCCCGGCATAACCCAGTCGGCGCGCTCAGGCTGGCCGGCTCGCTGGGGTCGATGGCCGAAAGTCGGCGTCTGGAGTCGGCGGTGCTTGAGGCCTGGGCGGAGGTGGACCCTGCTTCCGCAGCCGTTGCCGCCGCTGGGCTGGACGGCCTGGGGAAGGACACATATTCGCAAATCGCCGCTGATTGGGCGGCGAGGGACCCCTCGGCGGCGGCCGCGTGGGCAGAGGGCTTGCCAGCGCAGGCGCGCAACGAGGCCCTGGGGCACGTGGTTAGGCTCTGGGCCAGCAGCGACCCGGCGTCGGCCGCGGCTTACAGTGCCGGTGAGTCCGATGGCGCCCTTCGCAGTCGCCTGGTCGCGTCCGTGGGTGAGCGATGGGCAGCGGTGGATCCGAGCGCGGCGATGACCTGGGCGACTAACCTCACCTCGGGGGAGTTGCGGACGCAGGCAACGGCCGCTGTGGCCGAGGGGCTAGCCATCGTTGACCCAGCCACTGCGCTCCAGTACGCCGCCGCGCTGCCGCCCAGCAGGAACAGACGCGACCCGCTGAGCACTATCATGGTGGACTGGGCGCGTAGCGATCCGGAGGGAGCCGTCCAGGGCTTTGAGGGCCTGTCCCCTTCGGTGCAGTCGCACCTCCGTGATTCGTTGGTCGGCGGCCTCGCGCAGGCGGATCCCCAGCTCGCCGGAGGCTTTGTGAGCTCGCTTCCAGCGGACGCCCGCGCCACCGCGGCGGGCTCGCTGGCCCTGGTGTGGGCAGGTCAGGACCTTCAAGGCGCCGTGGCCTGGACCGAGGGGCTGGGCGATGAGACGACAAGGGACGCGGCGCTCAATGGCCTTCTGCGCACCTGGGCCTTGCAGGATCCACAGGCGGCTGCACAATACGTGGCCGCGCTCAAGTCTCCTCGAAAGCAGCAGTTCCTCAGCGAGGCTGTGGGCGATTGGGCTGAGAGCGATCCCGAGGGCGCTGCCACCTGGCTGGAAGAGTTGCCAGACCAGAAGGCGAGGGACGCGGCACTGCCAGCGCTAGCGAGCACCTGGGCATATCAATCTCCGGTCGGTGCTGTGACTTTTCTGGCCGGCCTGCCCGCGGACGAGGCGCGTGATGGGGCGCTGAAGAGCGTTGCCGGCCTGTGGGCCGCGACTGCACCGGCGGACGCGGAGGGCTGGGTGGCTTCCCTGCCGGCCGGTGCCCTACGGCA
>JBJKSV010000013.1:0-4106 GCA_046703605.1 Limisphaerales bacterium | reverse complement strand
ATTTGCGCCTAAGGTACAACAATGCCACCCGCCTGCTGTCCGGCATCTGTTTTGCCTTTATGACGGTGCTGATGAGCGGCATCAACATGTATGCGATGGCTCTCGTGTTGAAGGTGATTCTGGGCTGGAACATCCATTTTAGCATTTGGGTTTCCTCCATCACGGTCGCAGTTTATGTGGCCTTGGGCGGGTTGCTCTCGGCCATCTTCAACGAAGTATTTCAGTTTATCCTCATCTGGCTGGGGGCATTGCTCATTCCCGTCCTGGGGCTGATCCAAGCCGGCGGCTGGAGCGGGATGGTGGCAAAAATTCATCAGAATTTTCCGGGCCAGGATTACACGCATTTGTGGGGCGGGCTGGGTCACTTTTCGAGCAACCCTATGGGCATCAATTGGATTGGGATTGTATTCGGCTTGGGCATGGTGATCTCGCCCGGCTACTGGATGACGGACTTCCTGGTCGTGCAGCGCGTGTTGTCTGCCAAGGATTTGCGTTCGGCGAAAATGGCGCCGATCATTGGCGCCGCCTTCAAAATGCTCGTGCCCTTCATCGTGATTCTGCCGGGGCTGCTGGGTCTAGCGTTACTCCACCCCAAGCTGCTCCCCACCGAACAGGCGCTAGCCACCGGCGGCCACAGCTATAACGAGGTATTGCCGCTGATGATGGGCCGTTATCTTGGGCCGGGCTTGCTGGGATTGGGCATCACGGCGCTGGTGGCCGGGTTCATGTCCGGGATGGCGGGCAACGTCAGCGCGTTTGCCACCGTGTGGACGTATGACATTTACCGCGCGGTTTTCAAAAAGCAGGCCACCGACGAGCACTACGTGCGAGTTGGCCGCTGGTGGACTGTCCTGGGTGTGCTCATCAGCATCGGCACGGCCTACCTGGTGATGCAGTTCCGCAGCATCATGGACTATGTGCAGGCCCTGTTCAGCTTCTTCATCGCGCCGCTGCTGGGCACGGTGTTGCTGGGCATGTTTTGGAAACGGACCTCCGGGGCTGGCGGGTTCTGGGGGCTCCTGGTCGGAACGCTGACGAGCATCGGTCTTTGGGGCTGGGTGAAGGCGGTGCCCGCCGCGCTGTCCATCGTGGCCCTCTCGGCCGATGCCAAGCCCATGGCCGAGAATATGTATCGGGCGCTCTGGTCTTTCCTTGCCTGTGTAATCGTCACCGTCCTGGTCAGTCTGGCAACCTGGCCCAAGCCGGCGAACGAGCTCGTGGGTTTAGTGCATGGTTGTACCGACGTTCCGACCGAACACGGCATTCCCTGGCACAAGAAGCCGATCTTCTGGGGTTCGCTAGTGTTCGTGATCTTTATCATCCTCAACCTGATTTTCTGGTAACTGATTCATGGGCGGGCGTTCCATCTCCGTCCGGTCTTCATGGACACGAATCGTCCGTGGTGTTGAAGTCCGGGAGGTGGTTGCCGTGTCAGCACTCGATTCCTACGCCACCGTCACCCGCGGCGCGCACGGGCTGTAACAAGCTGGGGACGGCGGCCCTACGATGCGTACTGCGAGCCAGCCGGCGCCAAACATTCAGAACGTAGCCAGGAACTCCTCCAGGCTCGGCGCGGTGATGGCCAGTCGATGCGCCTGGCGCAACCGGGCCTCGTCGGTCAGCCCCAGTACCTGCTCGCGCGCGTTTGCCCCCACCTCACCAAAGCGCGTCTCCTGCGCCTCCAGCACTGCCTGCCGCCGTGCCTCCATCAGGCCCTTGGTTTGACCTTCCGCAAGGCCCTTGGCGTGGCCTTTCTCCATCGCAAATTCTTCCCACGGGGTTGTCAGGTCGTCGATTGTCATAACTCGCTCGTTACCAGCTAGCTTATTCCATTGCGCCACAAACCGCAATTCCATTTCCCGAGGCAAGCGCGTCAGCCACGTCAGCAGCCGCGCAAATTTCCAGGGAGCGTCGATTTGGTCGGTAGGCGTCTGGGACTGGCTCATGCGGTGGAATCCTGTCCGAAGACCCGGCGCTTGACCAGCGCTTTCACGGCGCGGAGGGAAGTGCTCCGTCAAGGAATCAGTTCTGGTCGTGGTTTGTTGACCGCTGAGGGCCACCCTCACGCACGTCGATCTTGCCCAGGGCATACCATCCTTGTTTGTCCCGTCCCGCGACGGCTAGCTTGACTTTGGGCTGCCGCGTCTGCGGGTCCACCAAGCCGAGTTCGAGTTGATATTTGCCGGGAGGGCAGTCAGGAGGGATGAAAACCGAACTGTCAAAGAGGCTGTCGCCAGGAAGCCAAGTCGTAATATCCGCGTCGGTCAGGAGTACCACCTCTCGCCGGTCACTCTTCAAGCGCAGCGCCACCGGGAAGCGTCTGTAGCAGGGCGCCACGCCCTTGTTGTCCCACCAACTCGTGAACGCCAATTTCCCCGCAGGTCGGACCTCGGCGGGATAGGTGACTTTCCGTAAAACCAGACGATACCCCATTTTCTTTAACCAGCGATTGACTTGCGGCCACCAGCCCGCCGGGACCGCGGAGGATTTCGCGTTGTACGAGGAGATATGCCATTTCAACGACTCATCGATAATGTGATCGATGTCCCACCCCTGGTTCTTCCAATATTGCATCACCCAGCACACTTCCATGGTGACCGGCGCACGACGCCAGGCATCCTGCATCCCGGTACGGATCAGCTCCTCGGGGTAGTAATCGTTCATGTGCGACCAGGTCTTGCTAAAGCCGCCCATGTCACCCAGGCAATCCACTCGCCAGCCAACTGGCCGTTTGCCCAGGGCGTATTGCGTGGCCCGCACATCCTTCAACTGCAGCACTAAAGGGGTTCGCTGAAACGAGTCGAGATAGCAGTCGAGTAACGCCTTCAAGGTATGCTCCGTCAAATCCTCAGAGCTGGCGCCTTCGCCCCAAGCGCCTACAATCGAGACATCCACCGACTCCAACTCCGGGTCGCCATCGTACCGGGCGCCGAACGCGCAAATCATCTGGCCAAAGTATTTCAGATAGAGCGGGTTTTCCGGATGCACGCGCCATTTCTCGACCGGCACCTCCTTTTCCCACTTGCTACCCGTTACTAATTTTCGATACCAGGCAGGCACATCCGTCTTCGGGCCGGTTCCATAGGGCGCTATGCGAAGCATGAGGGTTTGGCCCCGCTCCCGCGCCGTAGCGAAGGCCTTGTCGAACATGTCCCAGCGATACACCCCCGGTTCGGGTTCCACGAATTTCCAGTACACCCGAAAATAAGCAATGCTGGTTAGCGGGTAGTCGCGGTTCGTGAGACTGCCGGTAAACGGCTGATACTCGATGGGAAACCCTTCGGTCCACCCCAATCCATCATTGAGTTTGTCCCCGTTGAACCGCTGGAAGGTCATAAACCCGATTCCTGGATTAACGAGCACGTCGCTAATCTCTTTGGGGCGGACAATTACCGTGTCCTCGGCTTCCGCCCAGATGGCAGTGGTTGTGAGGATCATCGATGCCAGGAAGCAAAGGGTTTTCATTGAGCAAAGGGTCTTCATTGCGACAGCCGGTGAGAGCCTAATCATCTGCCTGCCTGGGCTCAAGGAATCGTTGCAGGTAGGAGATTAAGGATGCCTTCAGCCTCGTCAACCTGAACGGCCTGGCTTTCCGGGACGCCCGCATCTTCCCTGCCTACCTCGATGCCCGCCTGGCGGAGCTCAAATGGGCAACCGTAGTCCAGGAACTGCGCCGTCAAGAGCATGAGGAACAGCAGCGCATTCGCGAACAGATGCGCGAGGAGGAAAAAGTACGCCGCGAGTGCGAGCGGGCCGCGCGCGAGGCCGCCGAGCAACAGGAGATGCTCCGCAAGGCCATGGAGCAAGTCCGGGAGCAGGTGGCACAAGCGACTGCCGAGCAAAACGCCAAATACAAACTCCAACTCGATGAACTCGCCGCCAAGCTCAAGGATTGATAGGAAATTGCTTTTCGCGCGTTCGCCGGTACTGAGCGCTGCGCGGGTGACACCGGCGGGCGAGTCGATTTGCGTCAGGCCGACCAACCCCGCTCCTTGCTAGGCAGCATCAGCCAGACGGGCGTTCACGCGACGGCTCAAAGCCTGCTACACGGTGTCTGCTCGGCCGGCTCTGACCGCATCTCGCATCATGACAATGATGCCTTGGAC
>JBJKSV010000012.1:0-2793 GCA_046703605.1 Limisphaerales bacterium | reverse complement strand
GAGGATTGGAAGCCGATCTGGAAGACCTTTTTAGCCCCGGCCATTCTTACAAATACGCCGCTCCCGGCCCGGAATTGCTCAACGGCGCGCCAGTTGGCAAATATTCGTTGTGGGTGCCAACCAATGCCCCGAACATGCGAGGTGGAGGCAAGTATGTCACCGACCCAAAACTCAGCCCCGTCCATTGGGTCGTTTGGAGCCTCGGGCCGCGGCCCACCAGCGCCAAGAGCCTCGGCGCCTACGCGCCTTTAAGCGCCGACACCTGGTACCGCCGGGCGGGGAACAGCGGCGTCATCATCCGGTTCGCTGACCGGAACGGAACTCAATTCACCAGTCCATAATACCGGATCATCCCATGAAAAGAACGTCAATAACTCGCGTTTCAATCTTAATTCTGGTCGCCGTTATGAGCGTCGGCTCTTCGGCCATAATGTTGGCGCACGACACCTCTGTCCCCGGTTCAAATGTCTGGAACGAGGCCCAAGAACCCGCTGACTGGTGGGACGCGATCAAAGAGGCCCACGGGCATGTTGGGCCATGGAATGTCCTGGGCTGGCGCATGGGCAAAGCGGCCTTGCGCGAGCTCGGGGCGGCGTGGGGGAGGCATCAACTGGACATTCTCTGCCATATCCCTCTCCAGACCCCCTACTCCTGCATCGCGGACGGGGTGGTGGTCGGCACCGGCAACAGCCTCGGGCGGCTCGACATTCGCCTGGGCGAAGTCATGAGCATGGCTGAAATATACATGAGCGCCCGGCGCAAGGATGGCACCGGCCCGGTCTTGCTCCTTAAACCGAACCTGAAATACCTGGAGAAGATCTCCAGCGCGCCCGAGGAGCAATTGGAATCCCTCGCCCGCCAGTGCGGGAAGCTTCCGGAAGACGACCTCTTCGTAATCGAGAAAGTCGCAAACCTCCAGGCCAGCGCGGAAGGGGTGAAACAGAACCGAGCCGGCCATGGCGGTGCGTGAGAAGAGGCGCTCAATCCCCAGTGAAGTCCGAGCTTAGGCGGAAGAATCGCGCGGGGGTTGACAGGGGAACGGAAACAGTGTGCAAATGATCGTCGCCGACCACCACGTTGTCCACGGGCTGCCAAACCGCATTGGTTCCAAGCGAAGGCGAACCCCACAATTGGTAATTACTCGCCGGTCCGATGCCCGAGTCGGGGATGTTGGACGGAGCGCCAAAAGTGACATTCACGGAGTTTGTGCCTGGCGCGATGCCACCGATCGTGAAACCGGCCTGGTAGTAGAGGTAGAACGGTTGCGAGGGCAACTCAACCGGTCCGCCGTTGCTGCCGTTGCTCGATGTATCTACAAACTGCCAGGTTGCTCTGTAAAGGCCCGGCTTCGTAAAACTGTAAATGCGGCCGTGAATATGGCCATAAGGGTCCGAGCCCGGTGAGCCGTCGCTCTCGCTCACATGGATCAGGTTTGTCCCGTTCGCGTAGGGCACCGGCACGCTCCAGGTTAGGTTGGTGCTGTCCACGCCGTTTTCCAGGGTCTCCCAGAACCCGAAGCTCGCTCCAGGGGGTCCCTCCACGCTCAGCAATTTGACCTGCACGTAAGTCCCCAACGCCGCGGCCCCCGGCTCCGGTCCTCCGTTGTCCGGGGTTGCGGCCAGCGCGATAAAGACCAGGTCATCCGTATAATAGTAGCCGAGGTAGGCGTCGTTGGTAGTTCCGGCGGTGAGGTTGAACACGTACCCGACATCGCCGCCGAAATCGGCGTCGTTCTGGAATATGAGCGCGGCCCCAGGCGAGGATGAGGTCGCGCCGGCGGCCAAGTGCTCATGTGCTTGGAGGTGCATGCACTGGCAAGCCAGTGCGGCAACGGTTAAGAGTCCGAACTGCATTGATGTTTTCATGATGTTGCTGTCTATGGTCTGCGGTTGTGGGTTGGGCTCGAGGGGAGCGAAAATCCGTTCAATTGCCATCCGGTCGTACGAAGCGCGTCTTGGCGGGCGCCAGGAGTGGTCTGACCGCGGGCCACCGCAAGGCCGACACGTGGCCGTCCGCAAACAGGTAGTTTGCGCTGCCCTGGTGCCTCGTGACGGCCACGTCCGACTCGAAAGCCAGGGGTGTATAGCCCCCTGACTGGGCATCGGCAAAATGGAAGTGGTCCGCCCCAATGTAATCACCTCGTGCCTCGGCTAGATGAATGGTTTCGGCTGGGGCCGGGATCAGCGTGAGTTTAGAGAAATCGAGCTTTGGGGCGCCGAAAGGGTTTGGGGTCAGGAAATCGTTGATCGCATAGCTGGAGATCCGCATGTGATTGGTATCGAGCGGGCAGATATAAAGGTTGGTCAGTCCGTAAACAGCGAGCTTGCCGATCCATGAGGCGTGCTGATGGGAGGTTTCCGGGAGGGCGTCGTCGTTGTCCAACTCGTAGAGAGCGCAGCCAATCCCCAATTCTTTCAGGTTGGAAATGCATTGGATGGCCTTTGCCTTCTGCTTGGCGCTGGCCAGGGCCGGCAAGAGTAGGGCAGCCAAAATCGCGATGATGGCAATGACCACCAGTAGTTCTATTAAAGTAAAACCAGTTTTTCGATCCGAGAACATAGCCATTGAAATCGGAGGCCAGAGGCCCGATCCGATTCGGGATTAGGAAAGGGTAACGCTGCAAAAGCAAAAAGCTTCCGCAGTTCTAAAGGCGCTTAAAGTCAAGCGCCAAAGGCGTCGAGGGAATCAAGCTAAGCGGGGCGGGGGCGCCGGAGGCGGCTCGCTGCGATCGAAAACAATACAGAAGGTAGGGAAGTGATGATCCCACACAGGAGGGCTGAAGATAAAACACCA
>JBJKSV010000011.1:0-7750 GCA_046703605.1 Limisphaerales bacterium | reverse complement strand
CGCCGAGTAGGTGTCGCCCGCGCGGATCTCGCCGTTGACATAGACCAAGTTGTCTCCGGCGGCTTCCAGAATCATGACCCGCTGAGTCGAGCTTACCACCGGCCAATAGACATAGCCGCCTCGCGGGGCCGACCGGCCCAAAACCCCATCTTTGTCCGCCGTGGCTGCCTCCCAGGTCCGCGTCATGCCGTTCGGGGCCTGAATCGTCTCGCCCGCGGACGGGGCATGCCAGCCACCGGAGACAATCTGCGCCTCCAGCACATCCGTGCGGATAGCCGAACGTCCGGCGCGGCCGAGACTCCCGATGACTAGGACATCCCGCATCGGAATGGCATCAGGCGACGCGGCCTCTTGGGCGGCGCACGAGGCCCAACCCCCAAACCCAAGGCCAGTGGCGAGGATGAGCGCGAGAATAGCTTTAGAGGCGGCGTGAGATCCGTCACGCGCCGGATTCCGAAATTGACTCAGAAAAGACATATCCGCGATTGTAATGGCGGGATTGGCCTAATCCATTCCTATTTCTCTTTGCCGGGAGCGCGCACCCGCGCACCCGCTCCTTCTCCCAGGGAATTCCGCACCCGGCCCGTCTCGATGATTATTGAAGCACCGGAACGGACGGCGTCGGTTTACAAGCCCGGGCAGGTATGGCCAGAACGGCAGAGTCCAGGCTTGGGGAACTGGCGGCCAATTCAAGCTCGCCTGGCTTCTTGGAGGATTGTACGATGATCTGGGCTAGGCCGTTGAAGACACTCCGCTTCCAGTGAACGGGAACCGGTGTCTCTTGAACCAGGAGAGAGACACCGCTGCTTAATCCGCCAGGGCCTTCATTGTTCTTCACCGCCACAGCTATCGTATTATCGCCGGCATGGAGAAAACGGCCAATCTCGTAGGAGTGGGAGACGGCCCAATCGTGGGCTTCGCCAACCTTTTTGCCATTGACATAGACCCAGCCATCGTCGTCAATCGTTCCGAAATTCAGGATGGTATGCAACGCCGCCAGGACCTCGCTGGCAGGAGTGAAATGAGCGCGGAACACGGCCGATTGGCCTGGATCGAGAGGGCCGCTCGGCTTGCGCACGTCTGTCGGGCGCCACCCGGTTTCATCGCAAGTCTCCCCCACTTCGGGCCTATCGGTGGTGCTGGAAACCTGCTTCATGAGCCAATGGCTCAACTGGATCGAGCGAGTCGCCGGCCGAGCGATATAGACGTCGGGTTCATGGCAACTGGGGTCGCCATTGCCCACTCCGAGGATCTTGCCCGGCCCTCTCAGCTCGAAATGGACAAGGTTGTCGGCCACCGGCACCGTCCGTCCCTCTGAATCGGTTACGGCGACGGTGATGATACTCACATCCTGGGCGTCGGCGTTGATGGCGGGCCGATCTGGAATGAGCTTGATGGCCGCGGGCACGCCAGTCGTTTCGACCTTCTCCTGGGCAACCACTTCTCCGTCCCGGTAACCTTTAGCCAGAAGCGTTCCCGGCGTATAAGGAACGCTCCAGGCCAGGTGAGATTCCTTGGGCATGGGCTTGCGGCCCAGGCTCTGGCCATTGAGAAAGATCTCGACTTCCTGGCAATTGCTGAAGCAGCGCACATCAATGTCCTGGCCTTCTTTCCCAGGCCAATTCCAGTGCGGCAGCAGATGCAGCACGCTGCGGTCACTCCACCACGCCTGGTAATAATAGAAATTATCCTTGGGAAAACCGCATGTATCCAGGATTCCGAAATGGGAGTTGATGCAAGGCCAACCGTAAGGCGTCGGCTCGCCCCTGTAATCAAAACCGGTCCAGGCGAAGCCGCCGGATAGCCAAGGCCGAGCGGCGAAGAAACTCCACCATTTCTCGGCCGTGTAGGCCCAGGGCGGAGCATTATCGTCGTACGAACCCACATACCCGCGCTTCGGGTCATTGGCATAGATGCCGCGAGTGCAAACGGTGCTCGCCTGCTC
Organism: Limisphaerales bacterium; assembly: GCA_046703605.1. GTDB lineage: Bacteria > Verrucomicrobiota > Verrucomicrobiia > Limisphaerales > UBA8199 > JAJYHY01. The sequence continues at coordinate 5,805 of JBJKSV010000011.1, read as the reverse complement.
GGTGCCGACGTTGGGCTGGTCGGGGTGTTCAGCGTGGTAATCATCCACACCACGCCCGATGTTATAGTTCCAGCCGCGCACGTCGATGATGCGATTAAGCCCGGCATAGACATTGCCCACATTTCCCGCCTCAGTGACCTGGCGTGTCGGATCCAATCGGTGAACCAGGCGTTGCATCGTCGCCGCCACGCGCCCTCCCGTCGGCGTGGTCTGGACCCATTCCTCATAGGCGATCGACCAGACGACCACGCTGGGATGGTTGCGGTCGCGGCGGACCAGCCCTTCCAACCGCTTCAGATTGGCCGGGTCGCTGCCCAGCAGGCGGTTCTCGTCCATCACCAGCATGCCGAGTTGGTCGCAAGCATCGAGCAATTCCGGCGTGGGCGGATTGTGCGAAGTGCGGTAGGCGTTGCACCCCATGTCTTTCAATCGAGCAATGCGGAAATATTGCACGCGGTCCGGCAAGGCCGAACCGACGCCGGCGTGGTCCTGGTGGTTGCAAGTGCCTTTTAGAACATAAGGCCTGCCATTGAGCAGAAATCCTCTGTCCGCTTCGAATTGCACCGTGCGGATGCCGAACGGCGTCTCAACGCGATCGACCGTTTCCCCTCCGGACTCAACCGTCGTGATAAGCTTGTAAAGCTTCGGCGATTCGGGCGACCAAAGCACAGGCGCATTAAACTCGATTTGCGGCTTCACTTCTCCTTTGGACCAACCCGCCAGCTCTTCCGAAGTCTGAATCCAGGCAACGGACTTGTTTTCGTGGCCGATGATCTCACATTTCACCGCCGCCTCGGCCGGGGCCTTCTGGTCATTCCGCAAGCGCACATTGATATGGATGGTGACGGGGCCTTCAGGGACATTGTCCTTGAAGCGCGAATAGACAAACACTCCGTCCGGCGCGACAGCCACCGGCGCGGTCTTGACCAGCCAGACATGCCGATAAATGCCGGCGCCTTCGTAAAACCACCCTTCGAATTGCGAGGCATCCACCCGCACAGCCAGGAGGTTCTTGCCGCCGCAGTTGGCCACGTCGGTGATGTCATAGCGGAAGCTGCTGTAGCCGCTCTCATGATGCCCGATGAAGTAGCCGTTGAGAAAGACCCGGCAATCCCGGTACACGCCGTCGAACTCCAGCCAGAGCCGCTTGCCCGCGTCCGCCTTCGGTAACAGGAAGGCGCGGCGATACCAGCCGACGCTGTTCTGGGGAAATCCAGGGCCGACTGGTTTGAATCCGTGCGAGCCGTCCGCGTTCCGGTCAAAGGGCAGTTCGACACCCCAATCATGCGGTAAATTCACTGTGCGCCAGGTTGCGTCGTTGAAGCTGGTTGCCGCCGGGCCCGAGCTGGAGCCAGCCTTGGCGAGATTTTCACCTGTGCCCCAGTCATCTCCCAGGCGGAACTTCCAGCCGAAATCGAGCAGTAATCGCTGGCGAACCATCGCGGATTCAGCCCTTGCAGCCGGCGAGGTGAGACAAAGCCCGGAGACTAGCGCCGCGACAACCAGCCAGCCCAGAGGTGAGAGGAAGCTCTTTCGCGTGTTTCCGTTCATGAGTGAGGTTTAACAGGATCCCGCATCCAAGACAATGCCGAAGCCCACCTGCCATGCCTCATCGCGTTTAGGCACGCCGCGCGTCCTCCTCCTCGTCCAGGGCGACCAAGGCCCGACCCCGGCGTTCGATGCAGCCGCTACGTCCGGCGCTCCCGGCTGTTCGGTCAAGCGATTGGTTCGGTAAAGTCATTTCTCGCCAAGTTGCTCAAGCTGCGCCTTGAGGTCCTCGGTGAGGAGCGACCGAAGCTCAGGGTGGGCCTCGAGGAGTCGCGCGACGTCCGCAAGATCCTTGAGACGCTTGCTCTGCCGCCGGTGTGGGTCAGCCCAGGCCTTCATCTTGGCCTTCAGCGTGTCTTCCAGTGACGCAACCCGCAGCAGGATGCCGTGAACATCGGCAGCCACGGAGCGTTCAGGGAAATCCCGATACCACTCCTCCGTGCTCAACTGGATGCTCACCTTCGACCGGCCCTTGAAGTTAATGGACCAGTCAAAACGCTCGGCGGCGAATCCTGCCGCCTCCAGGGCCCAGACGGTGCGCTCAACGGCGCCCGCCGCTACGACAAAATCCACGTCCTGCGTCACCATCGCTTCCGCAGCCCAGTGATTGACGGCCACTCCGCCAATCGCACACCAACCGATCTCGGAACGCTCCAGACAATCCACGAGGCGCATCACATCATCCGTGCCCCCCGCGGTCTGCCAATCGTAGAATTGCTTCGCCGTCATCTCACAAGCATATCAATGTGGGATCCCATCGTCTCATTTTCTCCAATACTATTACCTACAGCGGTTCAGATCAATCTGAGCTCCAATGCGATTTTGGAGGTTGCTTCCTCGCGTAAATCCTGCTTTCTGGTGAGGGTGAAATGCATCCTCGATTCGTGTTCACAACAATAATGAGCGCCTCGCTCATTTCCATTTCAGGGCTCGCCTCGAACGCCGGGGCCAGTCCTGCACCTTCTTCCGCCACTTCGCCCTCGCTTACCGCGGAAACAGGGACCACTGACCCCGACGCCTCATCACCCCAAACCTCTATGCGAGTCTATATCGGCACTTATACCGGCCCGAAGAGCCAGGGCATCTACCTTGCGCGCTTCTATCCAGCGACTGGCAAGCTCGGCAAGTTAAGCCTGGCCGCCAATACCCCCAGCCCAAGCTTTCTCGCCCTCCATCCCAAGCTGCCCGTGCTCTATGCGGTGGGAGAGGCAAGCCAACTCGGCCCCAAAAAGGAGGGTGCGGTCAGCGCCTTCCGCATCAATGCGCAAACCGGCGATTTAACGCTTCTGAACCAGAAACCCTCGGGAGGCCGGGGGCCTTGCCACCTCTCGCTCGATCCAAGTGGAAAGTGGGTGCTGGTAGCCAACTACGGCAGCGGGAGCATTGCCGTCCTGCCCGTGGAATCAGGCGGCAGACTCGGGTCCGCTTGCGCGATCGTTCAGCATCAGGGTTCCAGCGCGAACCCGAAGCGCCAGGCCGGCCCTCACGCCCACTTCATCACAACTGATCCCTCCGACTCCTTCGTGCTCGCCTGCGACCTGGGCCTGGACAAAGTCCTGGTTTATCGCTTCAACAAATCGACCGGGGCGCACACGCCGAATGTTCCTCCCGCCGCCATGCTTGAGGCGGGGTCCGGCCCGCGGCATCTCGCCTTTAGCCCCGACGGGCACCGGCTCTATGTCGTGAGCGAAATGGGAAGCACGGTAACGGCCTTTGACTACGACTCGGAACGGGGCGCGCTCCGTCAGTTCCAGAGTGTTTCGACTCTCCCGCGGGATTTCGGCGGCGACAATATCGCCGCCGAGGTCGCGGTTCATCCCTCAGGCAAATTCCTCTACGCCTCCAACCGGGGTCACGATACGATTGCGGTCTTTCGCATCGCCCAGCCAACCGGAAGGCTGACCCCTGTCGAATACCAATCGAGCTGGGGAAAGACCCCGCGCCATTTTGCCATCGACCCGACCGGCCGCTGGCTCTTGGCCGCCGACCAGGATTCAGACCGGATCATCGTGTTCCGCATCAACCAAAGAAGCGGACGGCTACGTCCGACCGGCCAAGTGGTGGACGTGGGCGCGCCGGTCTGTATTTTGTTCAGCCGACCGGAGTCGTGAGTTGAGAATTATATGGTAACTGCTCAGCTCAGGTGGTGAGAGGAGGCGGAAGTCATTATGACGCCGGGAGAATTGAGGTCAGGTTACAATCGAGGCCCCGATTTGTAGTGGATTAACTCTTGACGCCGCCCCCCCTTCAGGCCAAAGTCAGGACATGTACAAGATTATCGGAGCGGATGGAAAGGAATACGGCCCGGTAACTGCGGACCAATTGCGTCAATGGATAGCCGAGGGGCGGGCAAATGCCCAGACGAGGGTGCTGCCGGACGGGGCCACGGAATGGGTGGCGCTGTCCGAGGTCGCCGAGTTCGCCGCGTCTTTCCCTAGTGCTCCGCTGCCGCCCTTGCCGGGGCCGCCGCCCGAAAGCGCCGCGGCATTGGAGCAGATCAGCGGACCGGCCATCGGCCTGATGGCCGTGGCAGTGCTCGGGTTCCTGGGGCAAGGGGCGGGCATGATCGTCCGAATGGCGGGCTTCTCCATGTGGCACTCGGGCTATGGAATGATGCCGCACGGCATGCCCAACTGGGCGATGTTCATGTCCGGCACGGTCGGTTTCGTGCTCGGACTCATCGCGCTGGCCATGAGCGCCTTGGTGTTTGCTGCCGGCCTCCAAATGAAGCAGTTGCGCAATTATGGCCTGGCCATGGTTGGCAGCATTGCCGCCATGGTTCCCTGTGTTTCGCCCTGCTGCTGGATCGGCCTGCCGATTGGCATTTGGGCGCTCGTCGTCTTGAGCAAACCAGAAGTAAAGGCCGCGTTCCATTGACTCGAAGGGCTGCATGAACGCCAGCAAATGTCGGACGCCTCCTCGCATCGGGGAGGCGCCTTCCGGACGCATCCTGTTTCTTGTCTCCATGGGGGTATTGGGGGCGGGCGCGGCTCTTGTGCTGTTTTTGTATAATCCCGCGAAATTCGGGTTTTATCCTGAGTGCTATCTTTATCGCACCACGGGCTTGCTCTGTCCGGGATGCGGCTCGCTGCGGGCGGTTTATCAACTGCTCCATGGACACCTGCTCAGGGCGCTGCACGACAACCTCTTGTTGGTGCTTTCACTACCGCTGCTCATCTGGGGGACGGCGCGTTACATCCAGGCCCGGCTCAGAAACCAGGCCGCGCCATTTACCCTTCGCCCCTGGCTGGTCTGGTCCGCTGTGGCAGTGATGGTGGCATTTGGAGTTGTCCGAAACCTGCCTCTTGGCCGGGCTCTGGGATTGACACCCTAACCCGGATATTGCCCAGCGCATGTAGGGTGCGCAGTCCTCTGCGCGCCCCCGCCCGCGCAATCGGCAGTATTCTGTGCTGTGGCGGCGCGCAGAGGACTGCGCGTCCCACCTACAGACGTAGAAGGTCGCCGGAGAGAACTTTGGGTTGTGCCGCGGATGCCGCCGCGCTAAACTGAGGCCATGAAATTCCGGGGTCGTGGTTTGAACGGTTTGGCCGCGATAGCGACCTATGTTTTGCTGTCCGGCTTCATTGTGGCATGCTCGGCTGCCGCCGACAAAAACGGAAAGGTTAAGACCATGGAACTGACCAGCAGCGCATTCAAAGAGGGAGAGACAATTCCAGCCAAATACACCTGTGATGCGCGGGATGTATCGCCACCGCTGGCCTGGCAGGGCACTCCCACAAACGCCAAGAGCCTGGCGCTCATTGCCGACGATCCCGACGCCCCTTCCGGCACCTGGGTCCATTGGGTTCTCTACGACCTCCCCGCCCATGTCACCGAACTGCCCGAAGACGTTGCCAAGACCCAGCATATCCCCCAGGGCGCCACCCAGGGCTTGAACGATTTCAGGCATCTGGGCTATGGCGGCCCCTGTCCGCCGCCCGGCAAACCGCATCGCTACTTCTTCAAGCTTTACGCCCTCGATACCCGCCTGGATTTGAAACCCGGCGCCACAAAGAAAGAGGTCGAGCGCGCCATGGCCAATCATGTGCTGGCCCAAGGCCAATTGATGGGCAGGTACGGACGCAAATAGAACCGCCTTTATGAAACAACTGACTCGACGACAATTCCTCCGCGCCGGCGCCCTCGGCGTGGCTTTACCCTGCATTATCCCCGCCTCCGTTTTGGGCGCCACCGCCCCGAGCAAGCAGATTACAGTGGGGTTCATTGGGGTAGGCGAGCATGGCACCGGTTGGAACC
>JBJKSV010000010.1:0-3390 GCA_046703605.1 Limisphaerales bacterium | reverse complement strand
GCACTGGCCCGCGTTGCCCGGACTGCCTGCCAGGTCGCGACGCCGGATCCGATCGAGAGACCCAGGAAGACCGTGGTGGCGGCCGCCGCGGCAAGCCGGTTTCTGCGGACCAGCTTTTGGAAGCGATAAAGTTGGCTTGGCGGACGGGCGACCACGGGCTGGCCGGCGAGGAATCCCTTCAGATCCGACCCCAGCCCGCTTGCCGTTTCATAGCGGCGGGTGCGGTCCTTCTCGAGGCACCTCATCACAATCCAGTCCAGGTCGCCGCGCACCAGGTGGATGAGCCTGGGCGCGTCCACCCCACGCCGTTGCGAGGTGGTGGTCAATTCGTCCCCAGACATGGCATGCAGCCGCATGGAGGGCCGCAGCGGGTCCTTCTCCCGAATCGTCTGGCGCATCGCCTCAAGCCCAGAGGCAACGAGCTCCTTGGGATTGAATGGCGTGCAGCCGGTCAGCAGTTCATAGAGCAGCACCCCCAAGCTGTAGATGTCGCTGCGGGTGTCGATGTCCAGCCCGCTCATTTCGGCCTGCTCGGGACTCATGTAAGCCGGCGTGCCGATGAACTGGTGCAGTTCGGTATAGACCGTCAGCTCGGTCAGCCGCCCCTCAGTCGCCTTGGCGATGCCAAAATCGATCACCTTGGGCACTGGCGCCCCATCGTGGAGGGTCACCAGGATGTTCGAGGGCTTGAGGTCGCGGTGGATGATGCCTTTCTGGTGGGCGTGCTGGACGGCCTGGCAGACTTTAATAAACAAGTCCAGCCGCTGCGGCATGCCGACCTTGTTCAAGTCGCAATAGTCGGTAAGTTGGATGCCGCGCACCAGCTCCATGACGAAGAAGGGCCGGCCCGTCTCGGTCGCCCCGGCAACCAGCACCTTGGCGATATTGGGATGGTCCATCATGGCCAGGGCCTGCCGTTCAGCCTCGAACCGGGCCACGACACTCTTGGTGTCCATGCCCAGCTTGATGACTTTCAAGGCCACCCGCCGCCGCACAGGCTCCTGCTGTTCGGCAACATAGACGACACCGCACCCGCCTTCCCCGACCTTCTCCAGTAGCTTGTAGCGCCCGATCCGGTCGCCGGGCTTCTCGGTCTCCGGCATGACGACCCGGAGGGTGCTGGCCAACTCTGAGGCTGTTGGGTCTTTCATGGCCTCACTGAGCGCTCCTGGCGGGGTTATGCGGCGCGCCAGAGGTCGGCGAGATCTTCTGCCGCCTGTAAACCTCGATCAACAAACCGGAGTTGGACTTGGTAACGAAGTCAATCGGCCGCTCCCGCTCCCCCTTAAAGAGGGTCCAGCAAACCTTCAGCGTGTCGCCCTGCAGTTCATAGATGGCAAGGGATTTCTTCCCTTCATACCGCCTCAGGTCGCCTTCTGCTCGAAGCACGGTTAGATCGAACGTCTTAGGGTTTCCAAAGGGGTCGATTTTGCAGGCGCATTCCATTAAATGGGCGGGCGCCTGGGCCGCCTTAGGCCGCGGGATGAGAAAGAAATTGCCTGCTTTGAACGCCACCTCAAAATCCGCGTTAGCCTTCGCGACCTGTTCGTCGGATAACGCCTTGGCATCGGCTTCCCCAGAGACCGTCGCCCAAGTGCCTTCAAGTTCTTGTTGCTCCCGTTTGAGGACTTGTGCTTGCTGACTTGTACGGGTCTGGGCGCTGACACCGAGGTCGAGAGTGACCGCTACGCTGATCACCAGCGCCGCGCCGAGGCGGAGGTGTATGGACCTGCAGTTTTGTCTGTGTTTCATGGATCTGCCTCTTGTTTCGCTCTCTTTCGTGCGTCCATCAGGCGTGGAGGCTTGATCAATCTGGGCCTCGTGCCGGGCGGATGTTCCTTTGGTTTGGCCTCGTGAGCATCTGTTTGCTGGGCGTGGTTTTACTCCAACCGCACATCTGGCGTCTATCCCACGTTCGTGTTACTGTCGGTGAAGCGGGTAAAGCCCCGCCCAATTCAGGGCGGAACGCCAACGCGATGCATTGGGGCGCACTCTCAAGGAAGCAGAAGTCATTCGCCAAGCCGCTGCTGTTAAGGAGAAGGTGTCTGGGGCCTTGTTCATGTTCGGTGTCGAAGCGGCGCAGTGTGTGGGAGGGGGGGGGTCAGTGCTTTGCCACCAACTCGGCGGTGATGGCCACCAGAAACGGGATAGAGCGACCTGCGCCCACCTTGAAATCAATGGATTCGATCTTCACCTCCTGATGCGGATTATCCCAGGCGCGATGGAAGAGCTGTAGCCCGAAGCCGTTGGCTTTGGTGGCTTTGTTCTCGCCCCTCCACGCCACCGTGGCGCGCTTGGTCTGCTTTGCCGATTGTGGATAGGCCCACCAGTCCCGAACGTCTTCGCCATAAACAATTGGGATTTCCGCTACTGTGCCGTTGGCGTAATGGACGACGTAAGACCCAATCTGGCGGCCTTCGCTATCGACAAAACCCGTGCCCTGAAGAAAGTGGAGGCGGCGGCAGCGCAACCCCACCTTGATGCTCTTCACCGCCTCTGGAAATGGACCGCGGACATTCCCGATACCGTCCCGGCCGAGTTGGATGAGACCTCGCAGGTCGAAGTCGATGCCGTCAAGCTTGTGAATGCCTCTCGGCAGTTCGCTGAGATCATTTCCAGTCTCGCCGGCCATGTTGCTGGCCGGATGCCAGGTCTCGGTCAACGCGGCGTCGTAATATGCCGAGAGGTCGATAAGCTCCGGGCTTGCTTTGGGATCGCGCGGAGGGATCTGGAATGGTTGCGGGTTGCTGGCCTCCGAGGTGCAGAGAGAAAGCGAGACAGCCAGGAGACTGGCAGAGTAGTTCAGGTTTATATGCATAGTTTACGGAGTTGTTATGTCTGTTGTTCGATTTCAGGGTCGATGCGCGGTTGCTGCTGACACACTTAGCGAACTCAGAGCACCTGCCGCTCGGCCGCTTACCCCCCCGCCTTCCCCAACCTTCTCCAGCAGCTTGTAGCGCCCAATCCGGTCGCCGGGCTTCTCCGTCTCCAGCATAACGACCCGGACGGTGCTGGATGACTCCCGGGGGGTTGCGTCTTTCATGGCCTCATTGGGCGCTCCTGGTGGCGCGCTTATGCAGCGCGCCAGAGGCCGACACGCCCTTCTGCCGCTTATAAACCACGAGCAACAAGCCGGAATCCGGTTTAGTGGCGAATTCCGTCGGCCGCCCGCGGCGCGCCTCAAACAAGGTCCAGCAAATCTTCAGCGTGTCCCCCTGCAGATCATAGATGGCAAGGGATTTCTTCCCTTCATACCGCTTTAGGTCGCCTTCTGCGCGAAGCACGGTCAGGTCGAGCGCTTTAGGGTCTCTGAAAGGGTTGATTTTATAAGCGCAGTCCATCAAATGGGCGGGCGCCTCGGGTGCCTGATGGGGCGGGATCAGAAAGAAA
>JBJKSV010000009.1:0-2776 GCA_046703605.1 Limisphaerales bacterium | reverse complement strand
TGTGGGTTCTGCACTGCGCCGCCAGAGGTGCGCACAGCCTTCGCCAGGAGATGAATTGTCTTGCGCCGAAATGGAAATCGGGCAATAATCGCGATAATACCACAATATGGCGAAGCCGGTCTCCACGCGTACTGCCTTGTTAGTGCATGGCCTGACCATTGCCGCCCTCGGGCTTGTCCTTGCGCTGTGGTATCTGGTTCGTGTCCCCTCTCAGGCGTCGGTCCTGGCGGCGAGGAATTTCCGGCTCTTGGCTGACATGGCGGACCAAATTAAAGAAGCCCTGGATGGCCTTGACACGTCCCTGGTAAGCGCCAGCCTCTCGCTGTCAGGGAAGGCGCCGCAGACCGGCAGCAATTCGGTGGCGGCATTCAAGAACAATATCGAGCAAATCGAGCCGCCCATACAGTTGATCGGCGCCCCTTCCCTTCAAGCCGGCGGCCCCTTTGCCCGTTGGGACGCCAATATCGAGCAGACCACCGCCCGCTACTGGCTTGAGCTGGACTATTCCAACGCGGTCGGAACTGCAGGCTTCTCCGTGAAAACGGACATAGCCGAATTGTTGCGCCCGATTGTCAGTCGCTATGAGTTCGGTGAGATCCTGCTCGTCGGCGCCAACGGCCAGGTTCTATTCCAGAAGTCGCAGGCCCAGCCCCGAGCGGGCAACCTGAGCGGGCCGTCGGACTTGCCGATCCGCCGTCTGGCGCTCTTCCAGAACACAGGAGGCACAAACACCGCCGGGGACATTCCCAGCCTTGCCGAAATGCCGCTTTGCGGTGAAAAATACAAAGTCTTCTCCCAACCGTTGCCGCTCGCCTTCAAACTGCATTCGGAAAACAAACTCAACTGGACCCTTTGCGGGCTGGTCCCCGCGCGGGATTTTGACCGGGAAACCTGGCAGGTATCGCCCACGCTCAGCGTCTGCTTCCTCTTCCTGGCCGGAGCGGTTTTGCTCAGTTGGCCTATCTTCAATGTCCTCTTCCTGGGACCCTCGGCTGAACTGCGGCGGACCCATGTCCTCTGGCTGCTGGCCAGCGGCTTTCTGGCTTGTTCATCCACCACGGGCGTCGTCCTCTACACGGATGCCTATCTTTCAGCCGAGAGCGAGCTGGACGGAGGCTGCGAACAATTGGCCAAGGAGGTGCGCCACCATCTGACCAATGAGTTGGCGCGGGTAAGTGCGCTCCTAACCGGCATGGATGTGGAATTGGGCGAGCAAGCCCGGAAGGCCGCCCAATGCGACTCTAACGTATGGGAACGCGTCCGCCTTAGAACCAGGATTGCGGATCAGGTGACGGCGTTGGCCGCCTACCCAACCTTCACGGATGCCTCCTGGATCGACTCAAACGGTGTTCAGGCAGTCAAGTGGGTGCCGCGTTCCCAACAGCCCGAGTTATTGCCCGTCGATGATCGCCCCTACTTCCGCAGCCTCCGTGAACACTGGGCCTGGCCGCAGCGCGCCTTTGATCCAACCCGCACGAACACTTTCTACGTCGAGTCGATTTTTTCGAGAGCGCGGAACGAGAACACAGCCGTCTTTTCTTCTCTGTTCTCCCCCTCAGTCCAATGGCCCGCAGACACGCCCCCGACAAATGGTTATATCCAGCGGCCCTTGGCGAGCACCCTGATCTTTCAACCGCTGTCATTGTTCAACCCGGTCCTGCCTGCAGGCTGGGGTTTCTGCGTGATCGAGGCTAGCGGCAAGGTCCTGTTTCATTCAGACAGCCGGCGGAATTTGCGCGAGAATTTCATTCTTGAGACCGAGCGCAACCTCCGGCTCCAGAACGCCCTGCAAAACCGGCTCCGAGACGATTTTGACTGCCGCTATCTGGACCAGCCCTATCATCTGGCTATCGAGCCCCTGCCCGACATGCCCTGGACGGTCGTGGCCTTCCGGGACGAGCGAATACTAGCCGCAGCCCACCGTAACATGGTGCTCACCGCAAGCGCCATCTTCGGCCTCTACTCGCTCGGCTTGCTCGTGTTGGTGACCGCGGGACCACTCCTGCTCAAGAAAGCGATTCATCAACCCGGCCCCTCCCATAGCTGGTTCTGTTGGCTTTGGCCCACCTCCAGACTGCGTCCTTACTTGGTGTCTCTGGCGCTCGGGGGCATGGCTATCGTGGGATCTTTAGCGGGCATTCTGGAGTTCAGCAACGCAACCCGGCTGATCCTGAGCGGGCTGCTCGCCCCGGTCTCCTTGGCGATCATTTGGTCGGTCGCCTCCACCCTCAACGCCCGGCGAGCCTCCGGCAGCGCGGACGGCGGCGGTCTCCAGTTGCTCGACCAGGGAATTCGCCGCGCCCACCTCTGCTTCTTGGCGCTGGTGTTCATCCTGGCCGCCATGCTGCCCTCCTTCGCCTGCTACAAAATCGCCTTTCTGAAAGAAACCGAGGCTTTCCTCAAAAGCACACAACTGCGCTTGGCGCGCGACCTGCAACAGCGATCCACGGTGCTTCGCGCCAAGGCCCGTCCGCTCGTTCCGGGTGCGCAATCCGGATACTGGAACCTCGTAAGGGAAGTCCGCCGCACCAACTCCTGGAGCCGCTATTTCGATGTCTTCCTCGATACCACCGTTTCCAACCTGAACAGCGTCCCTCAGCCCGAGACTCCCACTGAATTCACTCAGCTCGGCCTCTTTGACCGGCTCTACTCTGCTTGCCGCCCTTCATTCAAGGAAGTCGGTCCGCCCACTGGAGGCTTGATTGCCTCGGCCGCAGCCGACGGTTCCTGGCACAGCGGCATCAACGGCGAGCGGCTGGAACTGACCCTTCAGGGC
>JBJKSV010000008.1:0-4703 GCA_046703605.1 Limisphaerales bacterium | reverse complement strand
GGAACAGGCTGCGCCCATCATAATCCGTATCGAGCAGCCAGACAGCAATTTGCTGCGCGCGGCTGGAGACGGCTTCAATAATGGGGCGCGGGTCGATGCGCTCGTGAACGTGCAGCGAGACGGTCGGAATCTCGAAACTGGCGCGCTCGGCCTTGGCGGCCCAGACCACCGTCGTGTCGATGTGTGGGTCGTAGCCGCAGGTGTTCCTGGTCTCGACGGCATCCGATTTGGCATCCACAAGGCCGACGGGAGGATTGTTGACGCGCTTCATGCCCTTGTGGTCGCACTGCTCAATCGGTTCCTTGCTGCTCCGGGTCGCCTTTGCCATCACGGGCCGAGAATGGCACAGCCTGGCAGCTAGCGGAAGCGTTTTTCCCCCGGACCGGAGGTCCAAAACGGGACGGAGAGGCCATGAGCCCCGGCAGCCACCATCCCGCCTCACCCACCTACCCCCATTCTTCCCATTCTTCGCATCCCACCCCACCCAACTCCCCCGAAGCCCCGGTAACGACTTTGCTACGACTTTGACCTGGCCTAAGTCGTTGACCATCAACACCCCTAACGAGTTAACGGGTGAAACAGGGGGGTGCGCCCATCCCTCGACGCGGCGCTCCTCACCTACTTCGAAATCAAGGCCGTCAGGCCCAGACCCCTCAATTTATCGAACGGGCTTCGGTCAGACGATCGCCACACTCAAGCTCCGCCAAGGCAAACCTTTGTTTGTGTTGCCCTCGATCTCTGTGGTAGCGTGTTTTAAATGATAGAGTCCTTGCCACAACCTGAAGTCATTCTCACCCACGAAAGCGACCTGGACGGCCTCATCGCCGGTGTTTTGCTGACTCGCCTGGCGCAAAAACTCTTTGATGCCGAGGTCCGGCTCGAGGCCCACCACTACCAGCATTGGCGGCAGCGGGACCTGCGCGAGAAAGCCGCTTGGGTGACGGACTTGAGTTTCGAATCCCGCCTGGACAAACTCAATTGGGCGATCATCGATCATCACCCCACTGATACCCCTCCGAAGAACGCGCTGCTCATTCACGACCTCAACAAATCCGCCAGCTTGCTCTGCTACGAGCTGTGCAAAGCCCACGGGCTGGGTTCTCCGGAACTGGACCGGTTGGTCCATCTGAGCGATGTCGCCGACCTGTTCATTGAGGATGACCCCGATTTCACGCTGGCCAACGACTACGCGAGCCTGGTCAAAATCTACCAGTTCTGGAACCTTCACGCCTTAATCGACGGCCAAATCGAGAAGCTGCTGGACCACCCGCTCCTGGCGGTCATGGAGGTCAAACGCAAGATCGAAGACCCGCTGGGCCTGGCCTGGAGCAAGCGCAACATCTCACAAATCAGTCCGACAGTGGGATTCGTCGATACCGTGGTCGGCAACAATAACCTGATTGTCCACCAGATTCTCGAGGAGGAGGCCACCACCTTTCCGGTGCTGCTCACCTTGTTCCGCCGCTCAAACGGCGCCACCGTCGCCAGTCTGCGCAGCCGCAACGGCGAGGCCCTGAAGATTGCCGAGAAGCTCCAGGGCGGCGGCCATCCCAATGCCTGCGCCGCGACACTCCCCCGTTCCGTGAAGAGCATCCCCGACGCCCTCAACTATTTGCGCCAAGTCCTCAATCCCAAGCGAGAGGAGCCTCTCAACAGCCTCGAGGACATCTTCGACGCCGTTGACCTGGCGCAAAAATGAACGCCGCAGACGGCCTCGGAGCCGGAGCCGGCAAAGCCCTTGGTGCTGGTCCAGTCAAGGTGCGCTCGGCACCCTCGCCCCGGCGATTGACAGATCGGCACGGGCTGCTACATATACCGCATGAGCGACATTATTTACCCTCGAAGTCCACGTGAAACAATGTGCGGCTGGATGCACCTGCCACGGTTCGTCGATAAAATCCGCCTCCATCTGGCGGGCAAATTGCACCCGGATTACCAGCCCAATTTCTGCAAGGGCTTCGACGGCCTTTGGCTCGAGACAGCCGGCGTCGATGCGGCCCAATTCATTGAAGTGGTCCGCAACTCCATCACCGACGGCCAGGTCTGCGATTGGGTGCGCGTCAATGCCAAAAAGGATGAGTCGCTCAAGGCAGCGCATCGGGACAGGATGCTCGATTACCCCCGAAAAGATGATGCGCAAATGCAGGAGCGCCTGCGCATGCGCAAGGACCAGGCCGGAATGGGACACCGCAACGACATCCAAAGCTTCGTCGATTTCATCGACGCCGACGAGAAGCGCCTTTGATGCGGCGAAAACTCCGCCCTCTGAGCAAAGCAATAGAGTCCTGAACTGAATAATAAAGTCCTGAACTGGCAGGTCCACATCACACGATTGCGCGCTTGACTTAAGCTCGAACTCTTACGCATGCGACCCCGACCAGCATTCATTGATGAAAGTCGTCATTTTCTGCGGTGGTCTGGGCACGCGCCTGCGTGAAGAGACCGAGTTCCGCCCCAAACCGATGGTGCCGATTGGGGAGCGCCCCATCCTATGGCACATCATGAAAATTTATGCCCATTACGGGCACACCGAATTCATCTTGTGCCTCGGCTACAAGGGCGAGGTCATTAAGGAGTATTTCCGCAATTACCATTGGAACACGAGCGACATCACCCTGCGCCTTGGCCCGCAGCCGGAGATCCGCTACCACAACCAGCATGGCGAAGAGGATTGGACGGTCACACTGGTCGATACCGGCCAGCGCACGATGACCGGCGGACGCCTGAAACGGGTGCTCCCTTTCATCGAAGAAGACACCTTCCTGCTCACCTACGGCGACGGCTTGATCGCCAGCGACATCAACCGCTCGATCGCCTTCCATCGTGAACAAGCCAAACTCGTCACCATCACCGCCGTCCGCCCCGCCGGGCGCTTCGGCGATCTGGAAGTCCAGGGAGCGACCGTAACTTCCTTCAAGGAGAAAGCCGAGGTCCAATCCGCGTGGATCAACGGCGGCTTCTTTGTGATGAACAAGGCGATTGACCGCTACCTCACCGGCGACGACTGCGTGCTGGAGCAGCAACCGCTCGACCGCCTGGCGGCCGAAGGCCAGATAGCGGCGTATCTCCACACGGGTTTCTGGCAATGCATGGATACCTTCAGGGAACAGCAGCTTCTCTCAAACCTGTGGAACAGCGGCCACGCGCCCTGGAGGGTCTGGGACTCAATTTGAAATTCTCAATTGTCAATTCTCAATTCTCGATGGCCGCTTCCAAGAGCAATCGGGCCGAGCGCCGGCTCACCACGCTTATGGCCTTAAATCACCGCAAACAACATCCTGGCGTCCCCCAGCCAAGCCTCTTATGAGAATTCTCGTCACCGGCGCAACAGGATTCATCGGCTCGGCCTTCGCCCGGCTGGCTCTGAGCCGCGGCCACCAGGTCGCCGGTCTGGCCATCCCCGGCGAGGCGCTCCCCGAACGCTGGCCCGCCGCCCAGAACCTGTCCTGGATTCGCGGCACGCTCGAACAAGCCCCCTGGCAGGAGGTCCGCACCTTCCAGCCCGAGGCCTGTGTCCACACCGCTTGGATTACCGCTCCGGGCGTTTACCTGGAATCGCCGGACAATCTCTGGTTTCGCGACGCCAGTTTTGAATTCCTGCGCAAGCTTTGGGAGTTAGGCGCCCGCCAGGTTGTGAGCCTTGGGACTTGCATCGAATACCAGATCAGCGGCGCTCCCTTGTCCGAGGACAAAACGCCGATTGCCCCAACTACAACCTACGCCCGTTGCAAGAACGAGTTGCGGATTCGCCTGGAGCAAGCCGCCAACGGCCAACCCTTCGGCCTTTGCTGGTGCCGGGTGTTTTATCCTTATGGTCCGGGGGAACACCCCTCGCGCCTTTGCGGGGCTATCATCAGAAGGCTCTCCGCCGGCCAACCTCTGGTCCTCAAGACCCCACACAGCACAAAAGACTACATCTACATCGAGGACCTGGCGGCCGCGGTGCTCACCGTGGTTGAAAAGCGATTTCATGGCACGATTAACATTGGCACCGGCACGGGCGTCTCGGTAAAGGACATCGCCGTCTGCCTGGCTGAACTCATGGGCCGGCGCGAGCTCATCCAGGAGCAGAACCCGCCTGAACCCGACCCGCTCCCCTACGTGGTGGCGGATGCTTCGCGCCTGCGCGGGTTGGGCTGGCGCCCCGGCTACGACCTGCGCCAGGGACTGACACAACTGCTCCAGACGATCCGCTGACCGTGCCATGGCGCTCTAGCGCTGCACTCGGGCGCCGGCCCCGCGCACCAGGGCCTCGACCTCTCTGAGCGAGGCCATCGAGGTGTCGCCGGGCGTGGTCATGGCCAAAGCGCCATGCGCCGCGCCGTATTCAACCGCCTTCTGTGCGTCCTCGAATTGCAGCAGACCGTAGATTAGCCCGCTGGCGAAGCTGTCGCCGCCGCCGACACGGTCCAGGATTTCCAAGTCCGCCCGCGACGGCGCCTCATAAAAGCGTCCCCCAGCCCAGCAGATGGCGCCCCAGTCGTTGCGTGTGGCGGATTTGACCGTGCGCAGCGTCGTGGCCACGACCCGGAAATTCGGGAAGGCCTTTGCCGCCTTCTCGATCATCCGTTTAAATGCCTCCACCTCAATCGTCGAGATCTCTTCATCCAGACCCTCCACCTCAAAGCCCAGGCACGCCGTGAAATCCTCTTCGTTTCCCAGCAACACGTCCACCTCCTTCGCAATCTCGCGGTTCACCGCCC
>JBJKSV010000007.1:0-2514 GCA_046703605.1 Limisphaerales bacterium | reverse complement strand
GGGGGGGGGGGGGGGGGGTCTGGGGGGCTCGGGGGGTGCGCAAGGACGGGGTGGCGGCGGTGCTTGTGCGGAAGCGCGAGTGCCAAGTCCATCCACAAGGCCTCGCGGACGATGTGGCCGGACATCTTGGAATGGCCTTGAAAACGGTCGGTGAAGACAATCGGCACCTCAACGACCTTCATGCCCCGGCGCCAGAGGGTGTGGGTCATTTCGATTTGAAAACTATAGCCGTTGGAGCGGATAGAATCCAGGGCGATGGCTTCAAGGGCCCGCCGTCGAAAGCATTTGTAACCGCCGGTAGGGTCTGTAAAGGGCATGCCGGTGACGATCTGGACGTACTTGGCCGCGCACTTGCTGAGCATGAGCCGGCTCAAGGGCCAATTGATGATGCGGATACCGTTCAGATAGCGCGAGCCGAGCACCAGGTCCGCCTCGTTGGCGGCCTCGAGGAACAGGGGAATATCATCCGGATTATGGGAGAAATCACCGTCCATCTCGAAGACAAACTCGAAGCCGTTTTCAAGCGCCCATTTAAACCCGGCAATATAGGCCCGGCCCAGGCCGCTCTTCTCGGTCCGATGCAGCACATGAATTGAAGGATGCCGTTCCGCCAACTCGTCGGCCACGCGGCCGGTGCCGTCGGGAGAATTGTCGTCCACTACCAGCATGTCCACCGGTGTGGGCAATGCCAGTAGCCGTTGGGTGAGCGGGGGAAGATTCTCCCGTTCATTGAAGGTCGGCACAACGACGAGGGTCCTATTCATGCGGGCAACGCCTAACCCAACTTAAGTGACGGCCACGGTGAAGACAAGCGGCGATTTTAACCGCGACTTCTCGGGGTCACCCAATGGGTTGGATCACTGTGGCGTCCGCGCCGCTCAGGTCGCCAGTGGCTGCGGCGGGATCACGGCGAGTAGAAATGGGTGAAGCCCTTGGCCCGCATGCCGGCTTCAAGCTCGGCATCTCGCGTCCAGAGCCGTCCATCCACGTGCAATGTCAGCGCGACGAACGGCGAGTCTTTCAAATCGACTCCCGCGCAAAGCCGGCGTGCTTCCATCCATGTTCCCACCGGAATGACCCCTTCTTCGACGAGCGTGACGCGCGAAAGCACCGCGTTCAGGCACTCGAGCACCTCATCTTCGCTCAACTCCGTCTCCGTTACGATGCGCTCCTTGTGTTTAAACAATTCGACGACCACAAAGCGGGGGCTCAGGAATCGGGTTTCGCCCGGCTCAAGAAGCCGTTCCCGAAGCACACTTTGGCGTCGCAACAGTGCGGCGAAAAAAACGTTGGAATCGATGACAACGCGCGACGGATTCACGGCGCGCCCGGTTCACGAAAACGCTCTTCATTCCGTTCCCACCAAGCGGATTTGATTTCCTCGGACAGTTTCCATGCGCCCTCTTCGGTGAGTTTGCTCCGACGCGCAATGCCTTCGACCCGCAGCCAACCGACGAAATCGTTGACCTGCTCCGGTGACATTCCGTCGGTCGCAAAAGTCATCCGCACGACGCCATTCTCCGCTTGCACATCAACCATAGCCTGAAAATGCAACAAACACTCGCTGGGGGCAATGGCAAAGTCTTAGGCACGCTCGGCTACTCCTCGGCTCGACCAGACCCTCGGTTACGCTAGAGGGACGACGGGAGACAATGCTCAGAAACATATCCGCTTCGTTTGCCTGAACCCAAGCGGCCATCTTTGGAGCGACTCGCCGCCGTTCAAGCATCGATAGGAGGTCTGTATCGATTGATCGTATCCAGGTCTTTCACGTTTTAAAGATTCCTTAAAATGGCAGTCTCGTCAATCCTGGAGACCGTTGGCGGTGTGGCGGTTGGGCTCCGTCTTTGCCTTTGCTTTAATCCGGTGCGCCGCTTAATATTGCGGCTCGCTGAGGCGCATATCCTCGATTCGCATTCATGACTGATCCACTGCCAATTTACGACCTGGAAACGCCACTCCTGAGCGCGTTGCGGCAGGACAGGCGGCTGATCATTTCCGCGCCAACCGGTTCCGGCAAATCGACCCAGGTTCCCCAAATCCTGCTCAATCACGGCGCCCTGGGAGACGGCCAGGTCGTTAACCTCCAGCCGCGGCGGCTGGCAACACGCCTGCTGGCGGCGCGTGTCGCCCGCGAACGGAATGCGGAGCTTGGGGGCGAAGTTGGCTACCAGATACGTTTCGAAAATGTCACCAGTGCAAAAACCCGAATCCGGTATGTGACCGAAGGCGTTTTGTTGCGGCAGATGGTTCGAGAGCCTAACCTGGCCGAGGTCTCCGCCCTGGTGTTCGACGAGTTTCACGAGAGGCATCTGTATGGGGACATCACGCTGGCCAGGGCTTTGGACTTGCAGGAAGGCCCCCGGCCCGATCTCAAACTTATCGTGATGTCCGCCACCCTGGAGGCCGCGCGCCTGGAAGATTACCTCAAGCCCTGCCGCGTCCTGGAGTCCCAGGGACGCGTGTTTCCCGTCGAGACGCAATACGCAACGGCCCCGAATTACATCGACAAGC
>JBJKSV010000006.1:0-6260 GCA_046703605.1 Limisphaerales bacterium | reverse complement strand
ATTTTTGCAATTCCATTCATTCTCTTTGACAAGGCTGCCCGCATTCTGTGTCAGATTGGCCGGCAACCTCCGCGGTGTCGGATTCTTGGAAATGTCGATCCATTGCGTTCACCTGTGCCCGGCGGTGTCCACCAGGTATAAAACAGCATCGCCGCTGAAGGGCGGTGTGAACGATTGTGAGAGCGCCCCGGCCGCGATTGGGCTTTTGGTCAGGGTCCTGCCGCTCGCCGGATTGAACCATTCGACCGCCAACCGTCTCGACCCGGACATCGCGGAGAGGTTTATGGTGAAGGATCCCCCGGCCGGAGCATAGGCCAGGTACTCGGCACCGACCTGTGGAGTCTGAGCCAGACAGTAGGATGTAGAGCAAAGAGCGGGCCTCGGCCTGTCGCGGGCCAGGTCGAGCTTTCGTGCATAGCGCAAGAGATAACCCAGGTTGTTCCGGAAGTTTTCCCAGCGCGGGTCCGGGGCGCTGCCGATGCCGTGAAGCGGAGAGACGCATAGATTCCGGCGCTGGCGCGGGTAATACAGCAGGTAGGGGTCCATAAACAGCACCTGATTGCCGGTCATGAAGTTCTCCCAAGCATAATTGCGGTTCTTTCGGGGCGAGTCATTCCACATTCCGAAGTAGCTGTGGTCGCTGTCGTTGATGTTGACCTTGCAGGCGGGGTGCCCGGTTCCGCAGGACCTGAGAGGCGAGAGCCATGCGGAGGGAGCCACCCAGTCAGCATCAGAGTTGTAGAGGATTGAATCCGAAGAACTTTCCAAAGTGGCATACCCGATGGGGTGTTGGAAGGGCTTGGCCCGCTCGTAGGAGCGGACCAAAGAAATCAAGTGGTTATTCCACCAGGTGGATCGCATCGGAGCCTCCTCAGAAACGATCCAAAGCACATTGGGCAAATCGTTCAGGGTATCTATGGTTTTTCTGACATAGGCGTCCTGAAAAGCGGTAATCAGGTTGGTGGCGGTCATGGTGACGGAGGCAAGCCCGCTCTGGGGCGGCCCGCCGCGGTAACCGTCATCCACCCGGTTGACATTGTTGGGTCCGGAAAATGGGTAACCGTCCGTTGGGCTGCGGAACCGCAGCAGGAATTCTCCACTGAACAAATAGACGCCGGCATAGATCCCCGCGCGATTCAGGGCCTCCACCCGCGACCGCAATCGATGGAAGTAGGCCTGATTAAATCTGGTGAGATCGAACTTTAAGCCGCCGTCGGTTGCCAGGCCGGGTCCGGTTCTCGTCCAGGGCTGGGGACTGACGGTAAGGTCCGGAGGATCCGTGGCGGTGACCGGCAGGTTGCTGAACTTGGGCAGCTCCGTGTGCCAAAGCAAAGTAAAGTTGTGTCCATGCGCCTTGAGGAAACGGACAAAGGCCGAGAAGTCCAAAGGTCGCACGGCGCCGCCCGTGCCCCAATCCTGGAGCGTATTCCAGGTTTGAGACCCGCAAAGGACGAGAGGCTGCCCGCTCGCGTCCTCGAAGTAATTGGGATTTCTCGATGCTCTGAGGGGCCTCTGTATGGCGGTCTGGCCCGAGAGGCTGGCACGAACAGCCAGCGCCGCAAGAATACAAATAAGAACGGCGGTCTTCATTGGCTGAAGGGCAGCCGTTCTACCCTCAGAGAAGCCATTTCCGGCGCCATTGGGTGTGAACGAAGCGGGCCACCTCGGGCGCGTTTGGCGATTCCATCTTCTGGCCGTCCCATTCAATGGTCTTGTGGGCGCGGACAGCGAGCACGCCAGCAAGGCCGATCTCGGTGAGCTTGCCGCCGATGTCAAAGTCGGAAAAGGTGCGGCCCTGGCCGCGGCAGGCATCGATCCATTCGCGGTCGTGCCCCGACACGCGCGGCAGGCTCCGGGGGATGTTTGCCGTGGCGGGGTGATGCAGCACGCTTACGAGGTTTGGCTCGCCGTTGAGCCGGATCATGCCTTCGGTGTTCCAGTGGCTGGTGAAGATGCACCCCTTCTCGCCAATGATGAACAGACCGTTGCTGTTCGGGTCGGCATCGAGAACGGGTTGGATGATGTCGGCAGGTGGCTTGGCGTCACCCATCCAGTAGAGGACAACGGGTGGAAGGTCGCCGCGGGCGCCGAAGTGGAACTCGACGGCAGCCTTGCCGGGAAGCGCCTGGTCATTCTCATCCAGGTTCGGCACGAGCCGTTCGGGATAGCCGAGGTCCAGCGCCCGCATGGGGAGGTTTATGACAAGGCAGCAGAAATCGGCCAGGCCGCCGTTGCCAAAATCAAACCACCCTCGCCAGACAGCAGGATGGTAAACGCCCTTCCGGAATGGGCGCATGGCGGAGGGGCCGACCCAAAGGTCCCAGTTGAAATCGGCGGGAACGGGGTCTTCACCCGGGGCGCTGCCTTCGCGCGCCGCAACGCCGATGCCCCAATGGTACATCGTGCGGATCTGGCCCAGCGCTCCGGCTTTGATGATCTCGGTGCAGCGGCGCAGAGAGGCGCTGGCGCTGCCCTGGTTGCCCATCTGCGTGACCACGTTGAGCTTGCGGGATAGCTCGCGGATTTCGCGCGCCTCGGCGATGCTGTGGGTCAGAGGCTTCTCGCAATAAATGGGCTTGCCGGCCCTCAAGAAGGCCTTGCAGAGCGGGGCGTGCCAATGGTCGGGGGAGGCGACGAGGACCGCATCGTAAGTGGAGGCGTCATCGAGGAGCCTGCGGTAGTCCTCGTAGCCCTTGGCTGAATCGCCACCTCGGCTGGCCGCGGCCGCTCGGGCCTTTTGAATTTGTTCCGCATCGGGGTCGCACAACGCGACGAGGTTCGCGCCGTTGGAGAGCATGCCAGACATGTCGTCACGGCCCCGCCCGCCGCAGCCCACGATGGCGAGGTTGAGCTTGCTGTTGGCGCTGGTGGAGGCGGGGCTGCCGCGCAGCACCAGCGGCCCGCCAAAAGCGGCTGCGCCGGCGCCCAGGGTTGAAATCTTGAGAAAAGCACGGCGGGATAAATCCGATTGATTCTGTTTCATGGCTTATGGCTTCGAGGCTGAGGACTTTATTACATGGAGTCGGCTGTGGGGTCAAAAACAAAATGTAATTGCTTGATGTTTGACAAGAAGGGGCTATCGGAGCAGCCTCTCTAAGCGATGTCCCTCGATGCCCAACCCGCCGCGAGCGCGGCCTTGGACCTGAACCAAGCCCTGGCTCTCGCCATGAAGTTGCACCGGCAGGGCGCCCTGAAGGACGCCCAGGCGCTCTACCGGAACATTCTGCGGATCGATCGCGAGCAGGCCGACGCGACACACTTCCTCGGAATATTGCAGAGCCAGCGCGGCAGAAATCTTCGGGCTTTGGGGTTGATCCGGCGTTCGTTGCGGCTGAACGGCAAGGTGGCGGGCTGGCATTCCAATGAGGGCAATCTCCTGCTGGAAATGGGCCGGTTCGAAGAAGCCGCCCTGGCTTATGAGCGCAGCCTGGCCCTGGACCCGGAGCGTCCCGACGTTTACAATAACCTGGGCGTGCTCCGCCGGGCGCAACGCCGTTACCCGGAGGCCGAAACGGCCTACCGCCGCGCCCTCGAGTTGAGTCCCGAGTTTGCCGATGCCTACAACAATTACGGCAACCTGCTCGTCGATGCGGGACGGGTGCGCGAGGCCTTGGACCAATACCGCCAGGCGCTGAAGCTGCTGCCGGGCCACATCGAGGCGCGGCAGCGCCTGGGACTGAGTTACCGCCTGCTGGGGCTGGTCGATTCCGCGGCCCAAGTCTATCGCGAATGGCTTGATCAAGAGCCGGATAACGCGCTGGCCCGGCATTACCTTGCCGCTTGCACCGGCCAGGATGTTCCCGAGCGAGCCTCCGATACCTACGTCGAGAACACCTTCGACTGCTTCGCCAAGGGGTTCGAGGCCAAGCTGGCCAGCCTCGATTACCGTGCGCCCGACCTGGTAGCGGAGGCGGTTGGGAAGGCATACGGAGCGCCAGCTAAGGCACTGGACATCCTGGATGCGGGGTGTGGAACGGGTCTGTGCGGCGCACTGTTGACGGCGCATGCCCGGAGCTTGAACGGCGTGGACCTCTCCACGCGCATGCTCGCCAAGGCCGAGGCGCGAGGCATCTATGACTCGCTCACCAAGGCCGAGTTGACCGCCTTTCTGAAAAGCGCGCCGGCGCGCTACGACTTGATCGTATCGGCTGATACGCTGTGCTATTTTGGCGATCTGGCCCCCGTGATGCATGCGGCCGCCCGGGTTTTACGTCCGGGTGGCCGATTCATTTTCACGCTGGAAGCCTCGCCGGAACAAGACGGCCAACCCCACCGGCTTCACCCCCATGGCCGGTACAGCCATAGCGAGGCTTATGTGAGGCAAGTCCTAGAGGAAGCCGGTCTTTGCACCGAAGCGCTGACATGCGGCGTCCTCCGCCAGGAGAGCAGCCAACCTGTGCAAGGGTGGGTCGTGACGGCACTCGGCGCTTCGCGCTAGAGTCCTAGAGCTTCGGCAATTCGTCATAGGGCTCGGGTGGCACATCGGGCACTTTTCTCAAGACGCGCTCGAAGTCCGTCCGCGACCCCGACGCGGCTTCGCGCCGCAGGTAATCCGTCGTCAAGAGCGTGGCCAACTTCTCGGCGGTTGCAGTGGCCACGAACTGCTCTACGGAAATTCCATCCGCGCGCGCAAGCTCGGCTACTTTGCGACACATGGACTCAGGCAACTCAATGGTTAACGCCTTCATGTCAATTGTTTAATAGGCGCCAGGAAATCAGGCGGACGGATGGGAATAATCCCGAACTCATCCGCCCCGCGAAAGTCCCGGACATTGTACGTGACAATAAAGCGAGCCTCCGCCGCCACTGCCACCTCGAAAACCATGTCATCAAGCGATGTTCGCTATCCGACGGAATCCGGCGGCGACCAACTGCGGGCGCAGAATCGGTTCCCAGATTCTCTCGACAAAAGCGCGCTGGGCCGGACTCATCTTGCCGCCGGGCAGGTTCTGGACGGGCGTGAGGTTCGGATCGAAATCCTGGCTGACCCGGCGGCAGGTGCCAGATGGGTCAGCCTCAAGGTAGTCCACAATGAAGTCGAAGAGGAACTTCACGGGGAGCGGGGCGGGGCCTATTGTGGACGGATCGGCGTTGGGTGAAGCCGACTGCTGGCGCCAACGCTGGAGGGGCTGCACCGAGGCGTGAATTCGGAAACTCAGCGGCGGCAGGTTGGGCGCGGCGCGGATGCGTCCGAGCGCCTGCGGGGCGCAAAAGACGTCATAAAGGGCGAGGGCTTTCAAAGCGGTTGGGCCGACCCGGTATTCGCTAACGAGGAAGACAAAGACCGGCTCCATTTGCACAGAGCGGATGCAGTACTCCAGCAGGTCGATCATCTCCTTGTCACCTCTGCGAAAGATTGCCTGTAGGTCAACGGCCACGTCTGAACTGTGCTCCGAAGAGGGTTCCGAACGCAATCCCAAAGCGCGTCTATTGCCACGAAGCACCGGGAATTTCGCGGGGTAAAGATCGGACGCGGCCCTCCATGGCCTGTGCGTATTCATGCAACAGGCATGCCCTCCCGGACATGGCCGGAGAATCGATTTGACAGCGGCGGGGCTTACGCCGAACTTCGCTATGCATGACCACACGAACCGGCCGGAACGAAAGTGCCCGGAGCAGCCCGACTGTCCCGCATGTCCACGGGTGTGTTGGACCAAGACGACCTCAATACGGCTCGCCGCTCCCGTGTTGTCGAAAGCTGGCCGGGGGCTGGCCTCCGCTGGCAGGCAAAGTAATCCGTGGAGCAGGTCAGCTTGCCCTCTGGAGCTTTCGCGGCTTAGCCCTTGGCGGCGCGGGAAGACACCGAGGTTCCACCAACACCACCCCTGGATTCCGCACCTGTAGGTTGCATTATGCCGGATAGAATCGAGTCGAGGCTGCACTTCGTCTGGGTGGGCGCGGTTATCCCCAAGCGGCAGGCGTCCTGCGTGCTCAGCTTCGCGATTAAGAATCCGCTGTACAATGTCACCCTCTGGACGAACCGCCCACAGGAGAATGCCGCCGCGATGAGGGGTGTCGTCGATTCGATGAAGACCATCCTGACGGCAGGAGCGGCGCGTGGGACCGACAACGCCAGCGTTTTGAGCTTCCGGATTAAGGCGACCGGCCAGGCCGTTGAGATCGATCTCGTCGCGGTTGGCTTGCTGAACGCCGCGCTGGGCGCGGACATGAAGAGCCGCTAAGAGCAGGAGATGGAGGAGCGGAACTACGGCGGGGCCAGCGACATCCTCGGGATCGGCATTCTCAAGCGCGTAGGGGCA
>JBJKSV010000005.1:0-4842 GCA_046703605.1 Limisphaerales bacterium | reverse complement strand
CAGGGATACCACCGCGTTGTTACGAAGAGGAAATCTTTGGCCGATCCTTCAAATCCCAGGTGCTGAGGCAGATGCAGGTTCCCCCCGTACTGGACTTCAAGACCCAGCGAGCGATCTGGCTTCGCCTGCCTGGGCAGCTTGACCTCAACCAGATCGGCGTAACGGGTAAACTTCGCGACCTCTCCATTAAGCGCCAGGCGCTGAATCTCAAGCTCCGTTGCAAGAAAGAACCGAATTACCTCGGTTGGATGACTGAGCACTTTCAGGGGAAACCGCGCCGTTGCCTCTATGTGCGCTCCCTCCGGGTTTACTGAGACGTCAAGATCCAGATGCGGGATCTCCAATTCCTTCGTTAGATCCACTGGCGCTTGGCTCTCGGTTTGCCATTGTTCGCCTTGCCTCCTCTGGCGCACATCGACAAGGTTTGCCGCCGGCAACAATCCGCGCTCCGCCCAGGTCGTAATCTCGGCCCGCCTCACCGTGCGAAGGTTATCGGTTTGGTGGACATCCAGTTCGTAAACGCTGGCGGAGGCTTGCGCGGCTTCTTTCGGTCCCGACCATGCGATGTGCATGCCAAAATAGGTGGCGAGAATTAGGCCCGCCGAAGATACCAAGACGCGGCGGGCCAGTTCCGGCCGCGCCGCGAGGCGAAGCACGAGCCATCCGAGGACGCAAGCAAGGAGGCAGAAGACCAGCTTCGCCAGCAGCCAGTTCCAGTCGCCCAGCAATCGCCCGTTTGACAGATGCTCGCGAAGATGAAAGCTGGTTGTCGTCAGCGGTTCCACCTCCTTGAGCGCCATGGAGAGGATCATGGCTGCCGTTCCAGCCGCGTAACCGACCAGTGCCCGCCGCGCAGTCGATGCGGCGACGAGCGCGATCATCCCGAAGAACAGGACTGCCGGGATGACCACCCCCAGGGCATGAAAAACGCTGAATCTGGCATAAGTGGCCCGGAGCGCCACGATCAGAGTCAGGCAGCCCGTGACGCTGAACAGACCGGCATGCATCAATTTGCGCCAGAGCACCCACCGCGCCCCTCGCGCGCTCACGCGCAGCAGGTCCGCTCGGCGGGCCTCGAACTCGAGGGCGACGAGGTCGCTGAACATGACGATTCCAAGCAACGGCGCAAACAGTTCTAATTGCATTAGCAGCAGACCGGCCCGCGTCTGCCTCGCGCCCACCGGATACGTCACGATCATCACAAACAGAGCCAGCAGGATCATCGCCGCCGCTACCAGGTTACGCCCTGCGAGCATCCGAGCCGAATAGCGCAGCAGTGTCAGCTCGTTTTTGATCCATTGTATGGCGCCGGAATTCCTTTCTGACAGGTCAAGAGGCGCCGGCGGGACGGGGCGCGCGGAAGCGTGCGGCGAGGCAGCGACAGGGCCAAGAGCGCGGCCCTTCCATCGACGATGCAGTGCCAGCCCCCGGGCCATGGCGCTTGAGAATCGAGTATTCAGGTCCAACCGCAGGACGCACCATGCACAGACGAGAAGGATGAGAGCGAGGAGCAGGTACAAAGCGGTCCTGGCCACCAAATCCGCGGAAGCGGGCCACAGCAGGCCGGCGAAGGTGTATTCCCGGAGCCTGAGCGGGACATTGATCATCAACTCACGCGGATACAACCGTTGGGAGAAATCGAGGAGGCTGACCTGCCCTGGGGCGCTCGGGTTGGTAAGCGCGGCGACAAAGAAATAGAACACAAATATCGGCATAGGGATGACGACTCGCTTGAGCAGGGATGTCAGAGCCAAGGCCAGTGCAGTTACATAAGCCAGCATGGGAACAGTGCAAAAGAGCAGTACCTTCAAGAACGGGATCACTTCATGGATCCTCACGACCCCATGCAGCACGGGTGTGCCGACGCAGGCGGCAAGCAGAGGAAGTACCGCCGCCAGGCTGAGGGCGAACACGCCCAGGAACTTGCCGACGATGAACTCCGCCCGCGTGATCGGGCGTGAAAAGATCAGGGCCTTCATGGGACTCTCGAGGTCCACAGCCAAGGAACCCGAGGCCAAGAGGAAGGCTACGAATCCAAACACCACACTTGTTGCGAGCTGGAAACCGTACAAGGCCTCGTTGAGAGTGGGATAGCCCAGCACATTGGATGAGGCGCTCTCACTTAGCGCAAGGAAGATCCCGCAAACACTCCCGAGCAGCCATACCGGTGAAAAACGGAACCGGCGCCACTCCAACTTCGCCAGGTTCAACAGGCGCTTGCTTGGCTCAATTACCATACCCATCCCCCTTTAAGAGCCAGAGGTAGGCATCTTCGAGATTCGGCTCGGCTGGTTCGCAGTTGCCCTCTCGGTCGCTTTCCTTAAGCAGCTTCAACTCCAATCCGCGGGCCGTGTCCACCATGCTCGTAATCGGGTACTTCTGGCGCACCTCGCTGTACTGCACATCGCTCACAGTCGTGCGCCAGACCTTGCCCCGTGCCTTCTCTAAAAGGTCGCGCGTCCGTCCATTGAACCGCAGGTGACCGCGGTCGATCACCGCCAGGAACTCGCAAGAGTTGCCAATATCCGACACGATATGAGTCGAGAGGATCACGGCCCGGTCGCGGCTCAACTCGGCCAATAGGTTCCGGAAGTTGATGCGTTCGCCAGGGTCCAGACCCGCAGTGGGTTCATCCAGGATCAGCAGCCGCGGTTGGCTCAGCAGCGCCTGGGCCACGCCCAACCGCCGCAACATACCGCCCGATAGACCCCCAACCCTTCGAGAACGAGATTCCTCAAGACCAACCCGGCCAAGCAGACTGTCGATGCGCTCCCGGCGGAGACGCCCATCCACCATGCCGCTGAGAACGGCGTAAAAATCCAGCGCCTCCCACACTCGAAGTTGGTGGTAGCTCTGAAAATCCTGTGGCAGGTAACCGATGCAGCGTCTCACCGCGACCGCGTCCAGGACAACATCGCTCCCGAAAACCGACGCCCTCCCACCTGTAGGCCGTTGCAGAGTGGCCAGCGTTCGCATCAAAGTCGTTTTGCCAGCCCCATTCGGCCCCAATAAGCCGAACAACCCATGACCGAACTGCAGGCTGACCTCATCCAACGCTTGCACCCCGCCTGGAAAACGCACAGACAAATCCTCGATGATTACACCCAAGTGCGACATAGATTCCATAAATGCCAGACCTTTCTTCACTTCTGCCCCCATCCCAACGCCGCCTGTGAGTTCATAACACGCCAACTCAGGTGGTAGTTTCAGAAAAACAGGGCGGATGAGCAGGCGGCCGCGGCGGTCTCCAGACGAATCCCTCCGTGTCGGTGGCGTGACCCCATTGACGTGGAAGAAGGTATCCTGAACGTGTGCATTTCATCCTCGAATCTACCTCAGTCGAGTGCCACCCCTCAGAACCGGCAACTGCGGCGTTTTTTTCGCGCTGGATAAAACCCAACAGGCGGACGCGGCGCGCGCGTCCAGACTCCTCACTTCGCATCTCCTTGTAAATGAACAAGAAGCCGTGATTCGGAACGCGGCCTTCGGGTATGGCACGCCGGGTGCATGGACGCTCGAAGACGAAGACATGCGTCGTACGCAAGTTAACAAAGAACCGTTATGAAAAAACCAGGCGTTGCGCCGCGCCGGCCAATGCCACGAAGGACTGGCATGAAATGAAAAAAATAGAAGCGATAGTGAAGCCGTTTAAACTCGAAGAAATCAAGGACGCCCTCGGCGAAGTGGGGATCAACGGAATGACCGTCACCGAGGTAAAAGGGTTTGGCCGGCAGCGTGGCCACACGGAGATCTACCGTGGCAGCGAATACACGGTGGACTTCCTGCCCAAGATCAAGATTGAACTGGTGCTCCCGGACGAGCAAAGCGACACCGCTGTGGGTGTGATCGTCCGCGCGGCCCGGACCGGCAAAATCGGCGACGGCAAGGTCTTCATCACCACCATCGACGACGCGGTCCGCATCCGAACCGAGGAAACAGGAGAAAAGGCCGTATAACGCACCGGCCACCCATCCCCTCAACCACGAGACACGACTTACAAGACCAAACATAAACGTATGACTATGAAAATTCGATACCTTTATCTTGCCGCATTGCTGACCTTCTGCGCTCCCCTCAGTGTGAGCGCTCAGGACACCAACGCGGTTGCGGCGGCTTCCGCACCTGCGGCGCCGGCCGCAGACAACGACCCCGCGGGCGCTAACACCACCGGCACGAAACTTGACGTGCCGAACCTGGTGGTGCCTCAGCCCACCGGCGCCGACGCTAAGGACGCCAGCAAAGTCGCCGCATACGATTCATTCAAGACGGAGGCGGCCAAAGAGCCCCTGGCGATGGAAACGGCCGATACCGTTGGCCATAACAAGATCTCCATCAACTTCATGTGGACCCTCATCACCGGCTTCTTGGTCATGTTCATGCAGGCCGGTTTCGCCTTGGTTGAAACGGGCCTGACCCGCGCCAAGAACGTGGCGCATACCATGACGATGAACATGATGATCTACCCGCTGGGCATGCTCGGCTTCTACGTCTGCGGGTTTGCATTTATGTTCGGCGGTGTCGGCGCGCCGGGAGCCGGTTCTCTCGGAACCTGCACCAGCCTCTCTCACGAATGGACCTGGAACATCTTCGGCAAACCCTTCGGGATTATCGGGACTCACGGCTTCTTCCTCTCAGGCAACGCCTACGATGCCGGCATCTTCTGCCTGTTCCTGTTCCAAATGGTTTTCATGGACACGACGGCTACTATCCCCACGGGAGCGGCGGCTGAGCGGTGGAAGTTCTCGGCGTTCATGCTTTATGGTTGTTTTATTGGCTCGGTGATGTATCCGGTCTTTGGCAACTGGGTGTGGGGCGGGGGATGGCTCTCGCAACTTGGAGTGA
>JBJKSV010000004.1:0-4526 GCA_046703605.1 Limisphaerales bacterium | reverse complement strand
ATCATAGGTTCCTTAACGCCATAATCCCACATCGAGAAGCGAGGCTTGTGTT
Organism: Limisphaerales bacterium; assembly: GCA_046703605.1. Classification (GTDB taxonomy): domain Bacteria; phylum Verrucomicrobiota; class Verrucomicrobiia; order Limisphaerales; family UBA8199; genus JAJYHY01. The sequence goes on along the minus strand of JBJKSV010000004.1, from coordinate 4,474 downwards.
GCGATCTGTCTCCGCAGTTGCGGCCAGGGCCGTTCCAACCGCGCCGAGAGACGATTATCCCAAATCTGGCGCCCGTCCACATCCTCAACCATGACCCCTGGCTCCGCCATTCCGGCTTCCTCTCCAACGCTGAGGCTAAGGGGCGAACGGCCAACCAGGGCCGCAACTTCACCTTCGAGTCCGCTGCCGAAGGCGGTCCGGTCCGCTGGCTGTAAATTCAACAGGAATGCATCGCCGGACATTTGACCTATGGCCGCCGCGGCAAGGCACGTAGCAGTTCGCCGGGAATCAAACCCCTGGCCGGCGCTCAACCGCCGCCGAACCTCAGCACGAATCGATTCAAGCAAAGCCTCAACATGGGCGGCGCGCATCCGGCCAACTTCGGCAGGGATCGTTGCCAAGATCGATTCACGCCGACGCTCCGCCTCGGCGCGGGCGCGGGCGATCCGTTCCTGATGCAGTGTGTCCGCCTCGCGCGCCGCTTTGGCTAGAAGCGCCTCGGCCTGGTCTCTTGCTCGACGCTCTATGGCTTCACACTCGCGACGGGCCTCGGCAAGGATCTCTCCACGCAGAGCCTCGGTGCAGCCTGATTGGGTCATTGGCATATTGGTCCCTTTTGTCTAGCCGAGGCGAATGCCTACGGCTTCCTGGACAAGCTGGCGCAGATTTCTTGTTCCCGGCACCGGCCCTTCCGGCCCTGGTATCTCGACGAGCAATGGCCGCTCCCGTTCCACGCGCATGGCGTCCACTCGGCTGCGGATGCCAGCCGCCAGGCTTTGTGTGAGGATGAGTATCCCGCACTCGGGATCTCTGGCAGCCTTCTCCAGGGCAGCGGCGGCTTCCGCGGGCGTGGCCACGGCCTGGCCCGCAACGCCGGCCAGGCGAAAGCCGCGCACGGTCTCCTCATCGGCGATGCAGTAGAATTTCACAGCTTCGATTCACGGCGGTTAGATCTTCTGCAACAGCATCATCGCCATGGCAAACCCGAGCACGGCCAAGCCTTCCGCCAGGGCCACAAACAGAATGCTGCGGATCAGCAGTTCGGGTTTTTCCGCAGCCGCACCCAAGGCCGCCGAGCCGATGCGCCCCACCGCATAGCCGGCCCCCAGGGTGCTGACCGCCACGACGAAGGCGGCCGCGGCGCCCAGGCCGATGGCTTTTGGGACGGATGTGGCTTGGCCCTGTATGGTCGGACTGTTCGTTTCCGGGGCCGCCGCGGCAGCGGAGCCAAGGTGTAATGCCCCGGCAACAAATGCGCCGAGTATCCAGCGAGTCAACGTCATCATGGATTACCTCCAATCAGTTTTGTGATTTGATGGTCGGGTTAAGCATTCGAGAGTTAGGTAACGAGCGCATCGGACCTTCACGTTCGCGCGGCTTGCAAACAAAACGGTTCAAAGGGCCGGCCTTCGCCCGAAAAGAACTTCCCAAAGAATTCGTAGTATTCGAGGCGCAGGGCCTGAACGGAAGCGACCAATCCTTCCAGAAGGATCGCCACCAGATTGCCGAGAATGATCATCAATACGCTGAGGAGGCCGCCACCGGCGGGAAGGTGCTTCAATTGTTCGGCGATCATGAAAGTGGCCACCAGCAGTGCGGCATGACTCATAGCGTAGGCCGCCAGACGCACGAAGCTGATGGTGTTAGCCAAATAGCTGAGCACTCCTTCGAATGCCCCGACGAGTGATTCGGCAATCGCTTCAAAGAAACCTCCCTTCGGCGAACTGGAATCGCTGACTCGCCTGCGTGCCACATATTCGAGGGGCTCCCTTAAGACCCAGGCGGCCAGGGGTGCCAGCAGAAACAGGATAATGGCCGGTCTGGCCAGCCCTCGCGATTCGATCGCCGGGAACTCCGCAAGGAGCAGCAGCGCCCCCCAATAAAACACCACCCCGGCAAGGCCAAACTTATCGAGCAAACCGCCGATAACGTCGCGCTGCCGGAAGCGATTAATGATGTTGAGCAACAGGCCGAGGCTAATCATGGCAATCCCGATGCCAATAGCCGCGTACATCAGGGCCATCGGGTTGCCCTCCAGCGGATCGTGCCAGAGCGAATACTTCTTGAACTGGTGGAGGCCAAAGCAACTCCCATACACCAGGCCAAAGACCATGCTCGATAGCCCCGCGAAGACGAGCAACAAACTGCCCTCGCGAAGTCTTGCGCTCCGCCCGGTCAGGAAGGCGACAAGGCCGCAGGTTGCCAGCACCGCGCCATGGCCAGCATCGCCGAACATCATCCCAAACATCAGGACATAGCTGATCGCCACAAAGAGCGTTGGCTCCAGTTCATCGTATTTCGGAATGCCATAATTTGCGACCAGCAGTTCAAACGGACGCAGCCATCGCGAGTGGCGCAGGAGGGTAGGCGCTTGTTGGCCGGAAAAGCAGTCCGGGGAGATCTTCTCGATGACACATCGGTTGCCGGCAGCCGATCTTACCCGCCCTTCAAGGGCTGCTACATTGCTGGATGGAACCCAACCGGTGACCAGGACCGATGCTTCGGTGCGTGGAAAGTTCCGCTCTGCCTCGAGCAGTTTCCGTTCAAGGTTCGCTGCCGCCTCGATCTCCTCCAATTGGCGGCTCCATGTGCCGGCCAACAGGTGCAGTTCCGCCTCGATTTGTTCCATCGCGAGGCACAGTTCCTTTTGCTGGCGCCCCGCGCTCTCACAAAAGCTCGCCGTCGTGGCACCCTCTATGTCCGGGAGCGTTTCGAAACAGAAGCCCGCTCGCTGCAGGGCGCCTTCCAAGGCCAGGCGGCCTTGCCGCGTGGTCATCGCCGCCAACGGCCAGACATTTCTCCTCTGCGGCACTGGCAGCAAAAGGACCTCTTCGCCCACCTCGCTTCGGAGCCTTTCGAAGTTCCCTGGAGGCAAGGTTCCCGTAACAAAATGCAAAAAGGCGTGTGAATCGCGAGGTTCCAGTGGCAGGTCGAGCTCGCGATAGGGTGAAACCTTCTCCCATTCCGCAGTCAATTGGGCAATCCGCTTAGCAAGAAGCTCGCGCCTTCCCAGAATGTCGCGCGCGAGTTGCTCTATCGAAGAAAGCGTCTGCTCCGCTTGCTCCAGCGTCATGCCAATGGGGGCGCAACCGAACTGGGCCGGCGATGGTATTTTCAAGGAACCGCGCAGTTCTTCGACTCGGGAGAGCACCCCCGCGCAGCGTGCCAACTCCACGCCGCGGTCTCGGGGAGGCAGAGGGGCGGTTTCGTTCCCCGGTTGGGTGCGCAGCAGTTGAACATCGCCCGAATCTCCAAGTTGGCGCAACACACAGCGCTCATCCTTGTTCAGGATGACCAGGCTCAGACCCACCATTGGCACCGGTCTAAGCATACATTGCCCCCAAAGCCCGGCGCGGAAGCATGCGTGCGCTGAGGTTCTCCGCCGGCATCCCCCTCACTATTCCCTCGGACAGGGTTATCAGGTTCGCCACTTCCACTCGCCGGATCCCGATGTAGCCAACCACGGCCCCCAGCCCCATATGCCCCCGCCGAAATGCGAGGTTTGACAGGCGCAAGAAGCGCCCGGAGATCAGCGCCTCGACACTTCGGGCATCAATGCCCTTAGGCTCATCTCCGGTACCACTGTCTGGCGGCAGCGAATCAATCGCCCGCCCTAGGGCGAGCCTGGCGGCGCCCAGCACATCCGAAGCGGCGAGCATGGCCCTGAACCGCTCGCTCGGTGTCCCACTTCCTCTCACGCGCAAGGGCAATAGCGCCTCCATGGACAGCCCGTAGTGGAATCTCCCGCGCAAGACCAGGGTTAGATGAAATGCTTCCGCCTCCTGCCGCATGACGGGCTGAATCGCTTCCCGGTCCTCGGACGAAAGCCGCGCCGCTCTGGTCAGCAATTCCTCGAGATAACCCCGATCCAGGGCCCCCTCCAGCAGGAACGTGCGCGGCGGCTCCCCGAATGTGCTCAACGCTTCTTCAAAGCTCTTGCGAGGGCGCCCCAAAGGCAGCAGTCGCGCGAACTGCTCCGGGGAATCCGCGGCGAGCAGCCCTTTCATGTTGAGTGCCAGCGAGGGGGGCAACGAGACCAGGCTGCCTTGTGGCGGCGGAGAATGGTTCGGGCCCATTAGACCGCGAAGCAGGACTTTGAGATTCTCCACCTGAAATCTCGTGAGCAACCACATCAACAGGCCGGCGTCCGTTCCCTCGACGTGTTTTAAAAAGCCGGTGATTTCAGAAACCAGGTCCTGCGTCAGCCGACGCTGAAAATCGGCTGCGACACGGAATTCGGTTTGCGGATAGCGGGCCTGACCGAGGTCAGAAAGACGCGCAAGACGGCACATCCGTTCCAGGCGCTCCGCCTCAGCCAGCCGGCTGCGACGTCCATGAAGGAGGGCCGAGAGGAAGCCCACCTCGCTTACGCCGCTTCTTGGCATAACGACTCCTGTCTCTCGGCGCACACACAGCGAATCACTGCGGCAATGACCTGCTCCCGCATCGTGTCGTCCAGCCGGACAAGGGCCTC
>JBJKSV010000003.1:0-3639 GCA_046703605.1 Limisphaerales bacterium | reverse complement strand
GTGTTTATCCGGGCGAAGCAGGAGATGCCCGAGATCTCGCTGGCCACCGTGTATAATTGCCTGGAGGCCCTGGTGCAATGCGGGTTGGTGCGGCAGGTGGTTTTTGAGCGTGGGGCGGCGCGGTTTTGCCCGAACATGCGGGAGCACTGCCACTTTTACTGCGATACGTGCCAGAGGATTTATGACATCGATTTGGCGCCGGAGAGCGGCGTGCCGCTGCCCAAAGGCTTTAAGGCCCTGCGCTATGACATCGCGATTCACGGACGATGTCCGGCCTGCTCCGGGGATGGGAAGCAACCCTGAGCGGAAAGCGCTGGACCGATTCCCGGCCTGGCGTAATTGAACCCTTTACATATTTAGGAACTGATTTAGAGACTGATGAGCACAGCAACTGAGACAATCGAAGGTCTGGTCCAGAAGGAGTACAAGTACGGTTTTTTTACGGATATTGAGGCCGATGCGGCGCCGCCGGGATTGAACGAAGACATCATCCGGCTCATCTCGGCGAAGAAGAAGGAGCCGCCCTTCATGCTGGAATGGAGGTTGAAGGCCTACCGGCATTGGACGGGGATGAAGGAACCCGCCTGGCCGCATCTCCATCATCCGCCCATTGATTACCAAAACGCGGTCTATTATTCGGCCCCGAAAAAGAAAGGCGAGGGGCCCAAGAGCCTGGAGGAGGTGGACCCGAAGCTGCTGGAGACCTACGAAAAACTGGGCATTCCCCTAAAGGAACGGGAGCGCCTGGCCGGAGTGGCGGTCGATGCGGTGTTTGACAGCGTCTCGGTGGGCACCACGTTCAAGGAGAAGCTAAGCGAGAAGGGCATCCTCTTCTGCTCGTTCACTGAGGCCGTTCAGCAATACCCGGAGTTGGTGCAAAAGTACCTGGGCTCGGTCGTGCCCTATACGGACAATTACTTCGCGGCGCTAAACTCGGCGGTTTTCAGCGACGGTTCATTCTGCTACATCCCTAAAGGGGTGCGCTGCCCGATGGAATTGTCCACCTATTTCCGCATCAATGCCGCCAACACCGGTCAGTTCGAGCGAACGCTCATTATCGCCGACGAAGGGGCTTATGTGAGTTACCTGGAGGGCTGCACCGCGCCTATGCGCGATGAGCACCAGTTGCACGCGGCAGTCGTTGAGCTGGTGGCGCTGGAAGGAGCGCAAATCAAGTATTCCACCGTGCAGAACTGGTATCCGGGCGACGAGCAAGGGCGGGGCGGCATCTACAACTTTGTGACCAAACGCGGGCTATGCAGAGGCAGGAACTCGAAGATCTCCTGGACGCAAGTCGAGACCGGCTCGGCCATTACGTGGAAGTATCCAAGCTGCATCCTGCAGGGCGATAATTCCATCGGCGAATTCTATTCCGTGGCGCTGACCAATAACTACCAGCAGGCGGATACCGGCACCAAAATGGTGCATATCGGCAAGAACACCCGCAGCACCATCGTCTCCAAGGGCATTTCCGCCGGGCACGGACAGAATAGCTACCGCGGGCTGGTCAAGATCCAGAAGGGGGCGGCCAACGCGCGCAACTTCTCGCAGTGCGATTCCTTATTGTTGGGCAGCCTGTGCGGGGCCCACACCTTCCCTTACATCGAGGTCAAAAACACCAGCGCCCGGGTCGAGCACGAGGCCTCTACCTCAAAGATTGGCGAAGACCAGATATTCTACTGCAACCAGCGCGGGCTTTCGACCCAGGACGCGGTCAACATGATCGTCAACGGCTTCTGCAAAGAGGTGTTTCGCGAACTGCCGATGGAGTACGCCGTCGAGGCGCAAAAACTCCTGGGGGTCAGTTTGGAGGGGAGCGTCGGGTGACTGCCCTGAGGCATCGACCGGGAGAGGCATTTATTATTTTCGATTTGCGATTTGCGATTTGCGATTGGAGGGCAGCGCGTCCCGCGGAATTGTTGCGGCATTCGCGCGCAGGGACATTGGGCCGGCAGCAGCGATGCGTGCGGTGCAGCGCCGCTGGCCAACTTGTAGCGCCGACTGGTAGTCGGCTGTATCGCCGGTTGGCAACGGGCGAATTACCGGTGTCTCAAGACCCTCCGCACCTCGAAAAACGAGTTTCTCAACTGCCGCGCGCGCGGTGCGCAGCCGGCCTTTCCGGAGTTGACATCGCGCGAGTTTGTCCGATGTTCGCAATCCTGTATTCATGAGCATAAGCACAAAACCGATACTCGAAATCCGGGACCTCAGCGCCGGCGTGGATGGCAAGCCAATCCTCAAGGGCATCAACCTGGCCGTCGGCCTGGGCGAGGTTCACGCCATCATGGGACCCAACGGAAGCGGCAAGAGCACGCTGGCCGCCGTGCTGGCCGGGCGCGAAGGTTACGACGTAACCGCGGGCCAGGTCCTCTATGACGGACGCGACTTGCTGGACATGGACCCCGAAGAGCGCGCGCGCGAGGGCCTTTTCCTGGCCTTCCAGTACCCGGTGGAGATACCGGGCGTCAACAGCACCTATTTTCTTAAGGCCGCTCTGAACGAGGTCCGCAAACACAAGGGCCTGGCCGAACTGGATGCCATGGAATTCCTCACGCTGGTCAAGGACAGGATGAAAGTCCTCGAACTCAACGAAGACCTGTTGCGCCGTTCGGTCAACGAAGGCTTTTCCGGCGGCGAGAAGAAGCGAAACGAAATCTTCCAAATGGCGGTATTGGAACCGCGGCTGGCGGTTATGGACGAGACGGATTCGGGTCTTGACATCGATGCCCTGAAGGTCGTCTCCAACGGCGTCAACAAGCTCCGGCGGCCCGATAATGCCCAGTTGGTCATCACCCATTACCAGCGCCTGCTCAATTACATTGTCCCTGATTTCGTCCATGTCCTCGTCGATGGCCGAATCGTGCGCACCGGGGACAAAGCCCTGGCCCTCGCCCTCGAAGAAAAGGGCTACGACTGGATCATCCGGGAAGAGGCGCTGGTGGCATGAAGTGGCCCGGCCTTCTCCGTGTAATCAGCGGAGTGGCTTTCGTGGCGTGCCCCTTTCTTTCGCGGTCGCTGCCTCAGTGCAGGTAGGTGCAATGGTCCTGAATCCATTTCACGTCGCGGTCAGTGGGTGAGGTGTGGCTCCCCGGATGGGCCTGGCCCAACGGCACCAGCGTTGTCGCCTCTAACCAGCGGTGGCTCTCCACGTGCCCGTCAGCACAGGAGACATTGGCCGCGCCGTTGTGGTAGTCGGCGGGGTAATCAATCATCCAGTAGGGGTTGGGGGCGCCGCTCCCATCCCGCGTTCCCGTGTTGCTCATGTCCACCCCGAAAAAGCCGTCGTTGATGCAGTCGCTCCGCTCGTCCAGAAAGACGAAGATCTGGGACGGCGTGCCAATCTCCGCCGCCTTGCGAAATGTTTCGTAAAGCGCGTTGCCGCCCGCGGTGAAGGCGGGTGTCCCCTTGATGCGGGTGGGATTCAGCCGGCAGTTCATCGACATGCTCCGCACGAACCGGCTCTTGTCGCCGGGGCACTTATAGATGCCCGGGCTGGGGATGTAGCGGGCCATGGAGGACTCGGACGGGTCGATGAGCAGGTGGGTGTTGGTGGCGTCATTGGCGCGGCTCATCGTGCCCGCCACCCAGTTGGTGAACACGCCCATGCCGTCCTGGCCATCGGCGTTGCAGGGCAACTGG
>JBJKSV010000002.1:0-2513 GCA_046703605.1 Limisphaerales bacterium | reverse complement strand
ACGTTGTGCTGAGAGACGTCCCCAGCCCGCTAGCCGCCGCGAGGGCCGCGGCGGCCACGCCGACCGGCGCGGCCTTGACCGCCTCCGCCGACAGGACCGCTGCCAAACTCGCAGCGGGAATACTGATCCCGCGCTTGGCGAAAATGGTGCGCAAACTCTCCAGTGCGCGCGCCACCCGCTTCTGGGCGGCCTCCGGACTGAGCCCCAGTCGCACCCCGATTTGCCCGGCGGTCTGACGCTCGAAGTAGCGCCAGAGAATCACATCGCGCTCGCCGTGTTTCAGCTCACAGATCGCCTCATCGAGGTGCTGAGCCAGTCGGTGCCAGGTTTCATGAGAGTCGTCCACAATCATCGCTTTCATGGCGGCAGCCTCGCGTTCGCGTTGGCGACGGCGCTCCTCGGTCCTGACACTGTTGATGGAAAGATTGCGCGTCGTCTCGTAGAGCCATCCGGTCAAAGAGGAGCGCCCCTGCAACCGGGCGGAATGGCGGGCCAGGGCCAGAAATACACCTTGAGTGACCTCTTCGGCCAGAGCCGCTTGCCGCACTATCCGCAGTGCCGTCGAGTGGACCAGATTGACATGACGGCTCACCAACTCCGCGAACGACTGCTCGCATCGGCGGCAGGCGTATGCACGAATGAGCATCTGGTCAGTCTCATCTACCATTCAAATATAATACACCGCCGGAATGAGAATCGGACAATGGTTGAGTTGGTCAAGATCGGCCTCGGCCAGGCTGGCGCGGGGTTGGCGCCTGTAACTGATCATCACCGTTTCGCCCGGGCTCATCGCCACTTCATCACATTTTGGAAACACGCAAAAATGGATTAGCCGAAAGTGCCCTCGAGAAATGAAACGGCAAACAATGAAATCAAGGCGTAATGAAACCAAAACACTTGGTAAAGATTAGCGGCATCTTGCTGGCCGCCGGAGGGCTATGGTTCGGCCACGCTGCCTGGCGCGCCCACCGCAGACTTGTGACCTTGGACGTCCGCGACGTTCCGTTGGGCGAGGTTCTTCGCAAAATCGAGAGGCAGACATGGGCGAAGATCCGCGCTGAAAAGAGTATAAATGCCCGCATCACGCTTCACGTTAAGGATGCGCCCCTCCGCTCCGTCCTGGACCGCATCGCCGAGCAAGCCGGCGCACGATGGTCCACCGTCTATGCGGTTTATGACTCAAGCCGCGCCCTGAAGGCGCTCGATTCAGCCTTGCGCGGGGATAGCAAGCTCGAACCGGTTGGCTGGACGAGGCTGGCGCCGAAGTTTCCGAGCCGCGACCAATTGCCCCGGACGGGTGGCCCTGCTTTGCTTTTACGATCTGACTCCCGCGCGGATTCGCCTCCGCAAACGGAGGGGAAGCCGAAGCCTTCCATGCGCTGGCGGGCAGGCGGCCCGCCGCCCGACCCATCGGGAGCGGCAGGCGGCCGACCCAGATTGAAACCAAGAATGATCGTCAGAGCGCCCGAGGAGTTGGTGGCGCAAATCTCTCTGAGCGCCCGAATCATCTCGGATGGCACAAAGCGGGATTTGGCGGCAACGCCCGATTCCGTCGCAGGGGCAGCCCGAGCCGTTGGTGGCAAATGGACAACCTATTCTGCCTTCCGCAAATCGGATTTGGGAATCGGCCTGCCCAACGTGAGGCAACCGTTCACAGATCTAACTCCCCAACAGCGGGTCCAACTCGCCCGGCAGCATTTGCTAAGGCGCTAAATCACCGGCCGCCATCAAAACCCTTCTACTCCCATTTTCCTATGAATAGCAAGTCTGCCGCCTTTACGCTAATGGAGTTGCTGGTGGTCATCGCCATCATCGGCATTCTGGCCGGCCTGCTTGTGCCCGCCCTCTCGCGGGCCAAGGCCGAGGCCAATAACACCGTCTGCGTCAATAATCTCAGACAACTTGGCATCGCCACCCGCCTCTACGCCGGCGACAACAACAACCGGCTGCCCAGCGCCGAAATCCTGCCCACCGACCCGATCGATCCGCACCGCCCGTTGCCGCGCATCTGCGACGTGCTCGCGCCCTATGTTGGCCGGGCAGCCGGCACCAACACAAATACCAACATCGTCACCGTCTTCAAATGCTCCTCCGACGGGGGCGGTTACTTTGCCCGGGAAGGCTCCAGCTATGAATGGAATGCGGGACTCAACGGCCATCGCATTGACGAAACCAGGACGGAAGACCAATTCATGATCCGCGAGGATAACAACGTCCCGACGTTCATCACCAACTGGACAGTGATATTCCCGCCACAGACGATTTCCCTCCTGCTGGACTACGAAGAATTCCATCCCCGCCCGCCCAAGTCTGGAAAGAATGTCGTCTATATGGACGATCACGTGGCGCCGCTTGGCATCTCATCAGGGGTGCCCTCCGCCCTGCCCCCGCCCGCCCCGTAGGCCGAAGGCGGGGCCAAGTGAAAAACGCCGGGCTCGGTAATGGCCGACACATCGACGCGTGGGAGATAGTCAATCGCAATGATATCTTCACCCCCGTGGGTGGGTCTCAAG
>JBJKSV010000001.1:0-5253 GCA_046703605.1 Limisphaerales bacterium | reverse complement strand
ATCTCGGCCTTGGGTTTGCCGACTGGCAGTATTGGGCAGGTCCGAAACAATCTGCTGGTGCTGCTCAACAAGCCGGCGCAGATCTCGGCCCTTGGCCCTGGCCTGGCGGTGACCGCCAACCCTGATTTTCTGGATCCGACCAAGGCGACGCCGCCTGTGAGTTACGTCACATTGGCGGAGAATAATGATGACAGCCTTGGCTCGTCACCTGTGGTGCTGCACATCATCAAGGTCGATAAGAGTCAGCGTTATCGCGGCGCTATCCAGGTGATCCTCTCCGACAACGTCTTTGACGAGAACATCGTACTGCGCCATACGGGCGATTTCGGGGGCAACGCTGACGACTTGGTCTTTGAATGGTGGTATCGCCCGGACGACGGCACGACCGCGCTGCCGCCGGACCGCCAGCCTTCACCCAGCCCTTGGAAACTCTTCGCGGATACCTCCGGCAATCAGGGCAGAGGATTCTACCAACTCAAACTCAAGGGCAATCCAAGCGCCCCGGAAGCCCTTTTGGCCGACACCCTGTTCTATGTTCGTTATCGCCACAAGAATGAGGTGACTGACGGCGTCAATTGGGAGGTACCGCAACCGAACGGCGAACAACGCTGCGTTCTAGGCAAGTGCAAGCCCGGCATTCCTTACGACTGGGCCGGCGCCGGGAATTCCACGCCGCAGGACCTGGATCAGGATGGGCTTCCAGACTATCAGCCGCAGTTGGCGGAGGGATGGATCAAGCGCGTATTGGACCGCATCAATCCCTACGAAGCTCGCATCAACGATTTCTCGGGTGAGAACCCGGCCACGTACTCGAGCATCATTGAGGAACTAGGGCCGCGCTACGAGGGGCCGGTCGCGCTCAACCCGGACAAGAACGTGATTGAGAACGTGGGTCTCATCGATCTGTATGAGACCATTCTCAAACGCGGCGAGGACCTGAGCATTGATCTCTCCACACCCATTTCAACCCCTGCCATCGCGAACGCTCTGGAATTAGCGTCAACTCGTCTGAGTGAGTTTTATCTGTTGTTGGGTAACGAGGCCTATTCGGATTCGCTGGACCCGACGATTGGGTTTGGGAGTGATAGCACTCAATACGGCATCCTGGCGCCTTCGATTTTCGCGTTTGAGAACCAGGTGCCTTCGCTGCTGGACCAGGAGTTGGCGCTCCTGCGCGGGCAAGATGACAATAAGGGAGCGCCGGTGTATAACCGCCTGTTCTGGAATTTCACCAAGGGGGAGGGGGAGGCGGCTTACGCGATGAAGTATAACATCAGCGACGTGAACAAGGACGGATTCGTTGACGAAAACGACGCGATGATTCTCTATCCGCAGGGGCACGGGGATGCCTGGGGTGACTACCTCAGCGCGATCAAGATGCAATATGACCTGCTGCGCAACCCGAACTTTAATTGGGTCTCCCGTTCGGAGTACTACAACCTGCAAAACATTGTCATCCCTGTGGATTACCTCGACGAACGGACGTTCGCCCAGATAGCGGCGGCCAAGGCCCAAGCCGGGGCCGACATCGTCAACCTCACCTACCGGGAGAAATATGTGGCCGACCCACGCGGGCAGTGGCAGGGCTACACGGACACCGACCAGAACCGAGCCTGGGGTGTTGATGGCTGGGCGCACCGCGCGGGGCAGGGGGCCTTCTTTGACTGGGTCACGGCGAATGCCTTGCTCCCGGCGCTCGATCCCAATACGAACCACACGGGGATTCAAAAGGTGGATCGTACGACGGTTCAGGACATAGCCCAGATCGCCGCGGGCCTCAACACCGTCCAGACCACGATCGACCAGGTGGACAAAGGCAATAACCCTCTCGGTCTGGCCAATGGGGCGCTGGTTTTCGACATTGACCCCACCTTCCTGGAAGTCGGCTCCACGGCCCAGATCGGCACGAGCGCGGTGCAGGGGTTGCTGCACTTCGACCAGATCTACCAACGAGCGGTTCAAGCTCTCGATAACGCGAAAGTGGCCTTCGACAACGCGAATCAGCTCAACAACATGATCCGGCAGGTGGCCAACTCCACGCAGGACTATCACGCCCAAGTCGCCAGCCAAGACGTCTCCTACCGCAACCAGTTGATCGAGATCTTCGGCACGCCTTACGACGGCACGATTGGGACGGGCAAGGCCTACCCGGCGGGTTATCAAGGACCGGACACCATGCTCTACATGTACGTCCCGGTGAATACGCTTAACGACAATACCGCCCCACAACCCCCGGCGGCGTACGTCCAGAGCTATCAGGATGCATTGAACGGTGACGGAATAAAAAACCTGGTCAATGGGACGGGCCTTCTCCTTGGCGTGGGTAATACCTGGCTCAGCCGCTATGGTTTCACCTTTCAAGACGCGGGCAACATCACTAACTCAATTAATTATAGCGATTTCAGCAACCCCAACAACGTCAACAGCTTCGTGGACACGAACATGCAGGCCAACCTAAACCTGCCCATCATGGCCAAGGGTTATACCTATGTCGCGCCGGCTGACTGGGGCCAGCGCTCCTCGCCCGGACAACTTCAAACGATGATCACTCAGATGCTCCAGGCTCAGGCCGATCTCAACACCGCGATCTACAACTGGAGCGCCGCCTCCGCCCAGTACATCATCGACCTGCAGAACTTCAACGCGAAATATGACTGGAACGCAACGGTGCTAGGGCTCACGGGTGGCCAGATTGCGTTCGACACGGCGCTGAATGCCGCCTCCTACGGGTTGAAGTTGGCCGCGGGGTTGCAGGACGTCGTGTCGGAAGCGGCCCAGATTCCGGAGCAAACCGCGCAAGAGGCGACACCGACGGATACACCTATTGTCGGCTTCTCCGATGGCCTGGGCGACGCCTTGGCGCCGATCCGCGCGAGCTTGGAGGCCATTCAGGAGAGCGTTAAGGCGACATTCGATGGCGTCAAGTTTGGGCTGGAGCAGGCAGCGGGTGCAACCGACCTGGCAAAGGAACTCGGTGACGCAATTTTCGCCCTGGAGACGGAGAAGCAGAATCAAAACTTCGACATGCTCCAGGACTTGCAGAACCTGAACTTCAACGCCAGCAACGAGTCGGGGGCGCGCATCGCCGTGTTCAAACAGGTGCAGGTGCTTTCACAACTCTCTGACCAGTATCGCGCCAAGCTTGCGGAGGGGCAGCGACTCATCGAGTCTCGAACCGCGTTCAACAAGAGCGTCGCGTCCCATACGCAGCAGGGCCGTTACCAGGACATGACCTTCCGCATCTCGCGCAACGCCGCCTTGGAGCAGTACCGCTCCACCTTTAACATCGCCGCGCGCTATGCTTACCTGGCCGGCACCGCATACGATTATGACCTCAACCTGGCATACGACGACCCGGCCTCGCCTGCGGATTTGCTGGCGGACATTGTGAGGCAGCAAACTATTGGACTGGTGGGCGATGACGGACAGCCCGAAGTTGGCTCTGGCGGGCTGGCGGAGGACCTGGCGAAGCTCAAGGCGAACTACGACGTGCTCAAGGCGCAGATGGGCTTGAACAATCCGCAGATTGAGACTACGACCTTCTCGTTGCGCACGGAGGACTTTCGCATCCTTCCGGACGCAGCCTCAGATGACGCTTGGCACCAAGCCCTGCGCAATGCTGCCATCTACACGCCAGACCTCTGGCAGGCGCCGGAATTTCGGGAGTACTGCCGTCCGTTCTCGGCGGCAACCAACGGGCCTCAGCCGGGTCTGGTCATTCCTTTCAGCACCGTTGTCGCGCCGAACAAGAATTTCTTTGGCTGGCCGCTGGGTGGAATGGACTACAGCTACGACCCGAGTGTTTATGCGACGAAGATTAATTCGGTCGGGGTGTGGTTCTCCGGCTATGACGTGGCGGACCTGAGCCAAACGCCCCGCGTGTATCTCATCCCGGTTGGGCAGGACATCATGACCGTTCCCAACAGCCCGGATTTGTCGGTCCGCATGTGGGACGTGCTCGATCAACAGATCCCGATCCCTTACCCGGCCACCTCGGCCAACTTCGAGGATCCGAACTGGCTGCCATTGACTGACAGCCTTAACGGAACGTTCGGCGAGACGCGGCGCTTCTCGAGCCTGCGCGCCTTCGGGTTCGATCATGACACGCTGACGCCGGACGAGCAGTCGAGCCTGGTTTACAATGCCCGGCTGGTGGGACGCTCGGTTTGGAACACCAAGTGGATGTTGATCATCCCTGGCGCCACCCTCAACGCGGACCCGAGCCACGGACTGGACCTGTTCATCAACAGCGTGCGTGACATCAAACTTGTCGTCAACAGCTATGGATTCTCCGGCAACTAATCTACCAAGGACAGGCGTTATGAAAACTTGCCTCAGACACCTTCTTCAGAAGCTTCCGCTGCTGGCGGCGGCGGGCTTGGTTTGGCAGGCGCAGGCCGGAATTTCCGAGCCGGATACGATCTTCTACGGCCAGGTTATCAACCGTACCAGCGGCCAGGAGGACGTTTTGACGCAAGGCACACTCGTGTGGGTCATTGATCGGCCAGACGGAACTCCACTCACGTTGACGGCTAACCTGCAACCATTGGCCGGGGGCCGGTTTTCCTACAGGCTGCCGGTGCCTCAGGAGGCGTTGGGATACGGTCTGACGGGCTCGAGTAACGCGGTCCCGCTCGCCGCCCAGCCCGCCACGTGCAGCATGGGCCAAATCACCGTCGATGGATCCCCGGCAACGATCCAGTCGCCCGGTTCGAGTACGTTCACGGTGTCGGAAGCTTTGCGCGCGGCCACATACCGCCTGGATCTCGAGGTGTTCAGCCCTCAGGCCGATACGGCGGGGGACGGCATCCCGGATTGGTGGAAGGCGGAGTACGGGGTGACGGATCCCAATGCGGATGCGGACGGCGACGGTTGGACTGCACTCCAGGAGTTCCTTATGGGGGGAAATCCTACCAACGACAATCGTATCCCCACGCTAAGCACCACCGAGCTCACGGTTTATGCCGATGGCACAAGCGGTCTCCTGCTTCGAGCCGTGGATTCGGATAGCGCGCCGACCAACCTCTTCTACACGCTCACGGCGTTGCCCCAGACCGGGACGATCTACCTCCGCAACACCACACCTGATGCCGAGAACCATGACGGGGTGCTGGGCGTGAACTCTGTGTTTACCCAAGCTGATATTAATCAGGGCCGCCTCATTTTCGTCCACAACGGGCGCGGCTCGACCGCGGCGCAGGACAGCTTCTCCGTCTCGTTACGGGATGAGAATCCGAGCCATCCACCCACCGT